>DCIM01000028.1:0-7239 GCA_002316005.1 Prevotellaceae bacterium UBA1726
ATAAAATGAAACCGCTGAGATGATCTTGTCATTTCAGCGGTTTTATGTTGTCATTCCACTTAAATGAGGTGCTCGTTTCACTGAAATGACCTCATGAAAACGGTGGAATGATTTTTGTAAATAATCTTCGCAATATTAGAAGAACTTAGTCTCCTCACCAAGAATATCGCTCAGAAGGATGTTTGCAAGGCGTGAAGTACCCATGCGGAACCACTTGTTTGTGAGCCATTCCTCACCCAGAACTTCCTTTACGATAGTGTAATAAGTGACAGCATCCATCACTGTGTTGATGCCACCAGCAGGCTTGAAACCAATCTGAATACCAGTCTCATCATAGTATTCCTTAATAGCCTGACACATTACATATGCTGCCTCTGGTGTTGCTGCGATCTTCTCCTTACCAGTTGAAGTCTTGATGTAATCAGCACCAGCATACATTGATAGGATAGAAGCTTTCTTGATGTTTGAAGCGGTCTTCAGGCAACCAGTTTCAAGGATCACCTTCATTGCTACATTCTCGCCGCAAGCAGCCTTCAATTCAGCAATATCCTCGCATACGCTCTGGTAATCTTCGCTGAGGAATTTACCCACTGGCATAACGATATCAATCTCTGTAGCGCCGTCTTTTACTGCTAATGCAGTCTCGGCCACCTTTACCTCAATAAGCGCCTGAGACGAAGGAAATGAGCCCGAAACACATGCAATTTCCACGCCTTCTACCTCGAGAGTGTCCTTTACGACCTCTGCAAAGCAAGGATAAACGCAGATTGTAGCCACATGTGGGAGGTCTGGATAAGCGTTTTCAAACTCGTTTACACGCTCTGTAAATGCCATTACACTTGCGTCTGAATCAGTGCAACTGAGTGTGGTAAGTTCAATACTTCCCATGAGGAATCGCTTTACCTCAGGAGTGTCATTCTCAAGAACCTTGTTAGCAATGATGTCCTTCACTGCTGCCTGTACCTCTGCGTCATTGATTTCGCAGTTGTACTTTGTTAATGCTTCTTCGTACTTTGTCATATTTAAAAATCTTTTTGTTTAGAATCTATAATAATAGTTACTGGTCCATCGTTGAGGAGGTCAACTTTCATATCTGCGCCAAACTCTCCCGTGCCTATTTTTTGCCCCAAAGCGGCTTCTAACGACTCAACCATAGAGTTGTAGAGTGGGATAGAGATATCCGGTTTGGCGGCTCGTATGTAGCTCGGGCGGTTACCTTTCTTTGTTGATGCCATCAGCGTGAACTGACTGATGAGTAGGATTTCGCCTTTTATGTCGAGAATGGAGAGGTTCATTACACCTTCAGAATCGTCGAAAACACGAAGGTTGACTATCTTTTTCACCAGATAATCTATGTCTTCCTGGGTGTCTTCTTCGCCAATCCCAACCAGTATCATCAAACCTTTGCCAATCTGTGATTTGATGTTTCCGTCGATTGTGACGCTCGAATGTTTTACTCTTTGTATAACGACTCTCATTTACGGTCTTTTTTAGGTTCAGTTCGCAAAGATAATCATTTTATTTTGAATTGCCCTCGTTTGGATGAAAATAATTATAAATTATTTCGGCTTTCGATTTGCCAATTATCTCTGTAAGAGCCTGAGTATCAGCTTCTTTGATGCGTTTCAGACTCTTGAATTTCTTTAGAAGTTCTTCCTTTGTTTTTGGACCTATGCCTTGTATGTCGTCTAACTCGCTATGAAGGGCGTGTTTTGCTCGTTTGTCCCTGTGGAAAGTGATGGCATAACGGTGTACTTCGTCTTGAATCTGGGTGAGTACATGGAAGAGTTCTGAGTCGGTTTTGAGGGCTATGACCTTAGGCGGAAAACCAAACAGAAGTTCGTTTGTCCTGTGCTTGTCGTCCTTGGACAAACCAGCGATTGGAATATCAAGATGAAGTTCGTCTTCTACCACCTCGCGAACAACACCCATCTGACCAATTCCGCCATCTGTGATGATGAGGTCGGGTAGGGGTGTTTCCTCTTCAATCATACGCGAATAACGGCGTCTTACAACCTCTTGCATTGAGGCATAATCGTCAGGACCAACAACGGTTTTGATGTTGTATTTGCGGTAGTCTTTCTTTGAAGGTTTCATGCCTTTGAAGACAATACAACCGGCCACAGCATCTGTTCCTGATATGTTGGAATTATCGAAACACTCAATCTGATAAGGCAACTTCTCAAGTCCTAATTTCACTTGCAGTTCCTTCATCAATCGGGTCTGTTTCTGTTCTGGATTTAGCTTGTCAATTTGCTTCAGGCGGTCCACTTTATACTGCTTTCCGTTGAGTTCTGAAAGCTCTAAAAGTGTCTTCTTGTCACCTCTTTGCGGAACAAAAAACTGTGCTTCGTCAGGCAGATTCCACTCCATCTCAAAAGGTACTATTACCTCCTTTGCATGACTCTTAAATCGTTCGCGAATCTCAGGAATAGCACTAATGAGAAGCTCCTCGTCAGTCTCATCTAATTTGCGCGTATATTCGTAGGTGAAACTCTGTGTAATTGTACCGTTTGTTACGTGCAGATAATTGATGAAAGCGTGGCTTTTCGTATCATCGTTTATGATGCTGAACACATCCACATCATTGATGGTGAAACTAACGACCTCTGTTTTTGCCACGAAATTCTCGAGTAATATATATTTCTGCTTCAGTTCTTCTGCCTCTTCAAACTTCAATTCAGAGGCTTTCTGGAGCATCAATTCGTATATCTCCTTACTGATTTTTCGTGTCTTTCCTTCAAGTAATTCTGCTGCTTGACGTATGCCTTCTCTATAGTCCTCAATGCTCTGTTTTCCTATACACGGCCCTTTGCAGTTTTTAAGGTGATAATAGAGACATGGTTTATATTTGCCATGAGCTATTCCATCCTCTGTCAGAGGGATATTACAACGTCTTGGACAGTAGGTTTTCTTGATGATTTCAAGTATCGCGTACATCGTACTAACCTGACTGTATGGACCGTAATATTTACCCGTTTTGCGGTTGATGTTTCGTGTGTGGAAAATGCGAGGAACTGGTTCCTTGGTAATACAGATGCTCGGGTAGGTTTTTCCGTCTTTAAGAAGCACATTATAGCGAGGATTATACTGCTTTATGAGACTGTTTTCAAGCAGCAAAGCACTCTCCTCGCTATTTGTTACGGTGTACTTGAGGTCGTGTATTTTGCTCACCAAAACCTTTGTCTTGTATCTGTCTACTTCAGTATGGAAATAAGTAGTGACGCGTGCCTTGAGGTTCTTTGCCTTACCAACATAGATTATAACGCCCTTCTCGTCCAGAAACTGGTATGATCCTGGTGCTTCTGGAAGGTTGAGCGCTATGTTCTTGAGGTAGGCCAAACGAGCCTCGTTTTCAGCCTTAGTCATTCTATTTCCTTATTTATTATTATATGAAACACTTTGCAATGTTTCACATGAAACAATTTAGTCTTATGAAACTATTCTTAGATTACGAGAAGGGTAGAGATCTCTGTGTCTGGTTCAAATGCATCTCTACCGTGAAGTCCCTCAATCTTGAGTTCAATGATGAAGTTGATATAGATCTTCTTAGGATTGAACTTCTTAACAAGATCGTAGGCAGCGCGCATGGAACCACCAGTAGCGAGCAGGTCGTCGTGAATCAAAACAACATCATCTTCAGTAATTGAATCTTTGTGTATTTCGATTGTGTCTGTTCCGTACTCCTTTGAATATGACTGCTGGATGGTTTCTGCAGGCAATTTTCCGGGCTTTCTGCACAATGCAATGCCTGCGCCAAGTTCTACAGCAAGGGCAGAACTCATTACAAAACCACGACTCTCAATTCCTACGATTTTTGTGATGCCCTTGTCTTTATAAAGATCTACGATTTCATCGCGCATAATCTTTACACATTCGGCGTTTTTGAAGAGTGTTGTTACATCCTGGAATTGAATACCCTTAATCGGAAAATCCGGAACACATCTAAGGTTCTCGAGAAGTTTTTTGTTGTTCATCTTGTTTTGTATTTTAATGTTTCAATTTGCTAACTATATTGTTTTTAGCGTTTTCAACGATTGTTTCTTATATTTTGTTTCACATGAAACATTTTGTTTGCTCATTATTTTATCTGCCCAAAAGAACGAGTAAAACATTGATATCGCTCGGTGAAACGCCAGGAATTCTACTTGCCTGTGCTAATGTCTCTGGATTGATTCTTGCCAACTTCTGGCGTCCCTCGGTTGAGATTTCATGCAACTGTGAGTAATCGAAGCGATCTTTTATCTTGATATTCTCCAATCGATGCATCTTTTCCGCTATTATTTTCTCGCGTTCGATGTAGCCTTTATACTTCATTTTTATTTCCGCAGCCTCGGAAATTTCGGCATTTCTGTTTGGTAGCTTCTCAATTTCCTCGCGAAGTTCAGGGATGATTGACACTAATCCCTTCATCGAGAGTTGAGGACGAGTAACCAAATCCACAAGTTTGCAACCAAAGCGGAGTGGGGTGGAACCTAAACTTTCAAGAGCAGAATTAATTTCCTTCGGTTTTATCGCGTAGTTCTGGCAGAAATCAATAATGTGGTTTATACCATTTTCCTTCTCCTTCCACCAGTTGAGTCTTTCAGTAGAAGCTAAACCGATATTATACGCTTTTTCCGTCAAACGAGCATCAGCATCATCCTGTCTGAGCAAGATTCTGTACTCCGCACGAGAGGTAAACATACGATATGGCTCATCAACGCCTTTAGTGACAAGGTCGTCAATAAGTACTCCAATGTAAGCTTCATCTCTTCCAAGCACCAATGGTTCTTTTCCTCCGCACTTCAATGCGGCATTCAAACCAGCCATCAAACCCTGACCGCCGGCCTCTTCATATCCGGTAGTACCATTGACCTGTCCCGCAAGATAGAGGTTAGGAATTACCTTTGACTCAAGAGAGTGATATAATTGGGTAGGGTCGAAATAATCGTATTCAATAGCATAACCTGGACGGTAAATCTTCACATCACGCAGAGCAGGAATCTTTTTCAATGCCTCTAACTGAATATTGAGAGGCATACTTGAAGAAAAACCATTCAGATACATCTCGTTTGTATCGCTTCCCTCTGGTTCGAGGAAAAGAGGGTGGTGGTCTTTATCAGCAAAAGTAACCAGTTTTGTTTCAATTGAAGGGCAGTAGCGAGGGCCAGTACTTTGGATTTGTCCGTTGAAAAGCGGTGAATCCTCCAATCCGCTACGTAGAACTTCATGACATTCAGGAGTGGTGTTGAATGTCCAACAAGGCAATTGAGGCAGATTTCTGTGAGGGCCGAAGTAACTGAACTGATTATAATCAGTTTCACCTGGTTGCATCTCCATATCTTCGAAATGCACCGAACGACGATCAATTCGCACAGGAGTACCTGTCTTCATACGCTCAGAGCGAATGCCATGACGAGTCAGCGACTCAGTGAAACCAGTGACGGCAGGTTCAGCGCAACGCCCACCAGGAACCATCTTTCTGCCCACATGCATCAAACCATTGAGGAAGGTGCCAGCAGTGACAACAACGCACTTTGCACGGAATTCAATGCCCCATATAGTGCGAACGCCCACCGCTTCGCCATTCTCCACCAACAACTCCTCAGCTTGATCCTGCCAGATGTCGAGGTTGTCAGTGTTATCAAGAATCTCACGCCATTTCCAGATGAATTTCCCACGGTCGCACTGAGCACGAGGACTCCAAACGGCAGGACCTTTTCCGCGGTTAAGCATACGGAATTGAATAGCCGTAGCATCAGTCACAAGTCCCATCTGTCCGCCCAAAGCATCAATCTCGCGCACAATCTGTCCTTTCGCAATACCGCCCACGGCAGGATTGCAACTCATCTGACCAATCTTGTTCATGTCCATTGTGATAAGGCAGGTGTTTGCCCCCACACGAGCCGATGCCGAAGCCGCTTCAGCTCCAGCATGACCGCCGCCAATCACAATTACATCATAATAAAATACCATACGCGTAAGGAAAATCGGTGTTTAATGCAGCAAAATTGCTTTTGCACCACAAAAGTAACAAGATTTTTTGGATTTTCCATAAAAAAATTTTTATTTCTCCCTAAAATATAGTATTTTTGCACACGGTAAAGTGATGAACTATACCTAAAAGGTATTACAACATAACGCCTAAACTCTATGAAATAGAATGAGTTTTTTGTTTGAACAAAATATTTATTAAACATTTAAATACTTAATTATCAATCATTTATGTGGTTATTTAATTCTTCTATTGGCAGAAAAGTAGTAATGTCAGTTACTGGTATTGCGCTTATTCTGTTCTTGACATTCCACATGTCAATGAATGTTGTGGCTTTGTTCTCTGCAAATGCCTACAACACGATTTGTGAACTTTTGGGTGCCAACTGGTATGCTGTAGTGGCAACACTCGGCTTGGCTGCACTCGCAGTACTCCACATTCTGTATGCGTTCATCCTGACCATCCAGAACCGTAAGGCTCGTGGCGGTAGCCGCTATGCTGTAACCGACAAACCTGCAAAGGTAGAGTGGGCATCACAGAACATGCTTGTTCTTGGTCTCATCGTTGTTGTTGGTTTGGGTCTCCACCTCTACAACTTCTGGGCAAAGATGATGCTCGTTGAGTTGGTAGGTTGCGAGGAGATGGCTGCAACAGCTGCAAACGGTGCATACTGGATTCAGCAGACATTCGCTTGTCCAGGTTATGTTGCTGCTTATGTAGTATGGCTTGTTGCACTTTGGTTCCACCTCACACACGGTTTCTGGTCAGCTCTTCAGACACTGGGTTGGAACGGTAAGACATGGTTCTGCCGTTGGAAGGTTATCGGCAATGCTTATGTAACTCTTCTCATTCTCGGTTTCATCGCTGTATTGGTAGCAGGTGCTTGCGGTTTCATTGCTCCTGAGTGCTGCGGTCATTGCTGCGAAGGTGCAAAGGAAGCTTGCGAGGCTGTAAAGGAAGCAGCTGCTTGCTGTGCTCAGTAATGGTTTAACTTTTTAAATTCCAAAGAAAATGTCTAAAGTATTAAATTCAAGAATACCTGAGGGACCAGTAGCTGAGAAGTGGACCGAGTTTAAGGCACACCAGCGTTTGGTAAACCCTAAGAACAAACTGAAGCTCGATGTTATCGTAGTTGGTACTGGTCTTGCTGGTGCTTCTGCAGCTTCTTCACTTGGTGAGATGGGCTTCAATGTACTCAATTTCTGCATCCAGGACTCTCCACGTCGTGCTCACTCTATTGCAGCACAGGGTGGTATCAATGC
>DCIM01000028.1:7379-8050 GCA_002316005.1 Prevotellaceae bacterium UBA1726
CAGGGTGTTCCTTTCGCTCGTGAGTACGGCGGTATGCTTGCTAACCGTTCATTCGGTGGTGCACAGGTATCTCGTACATTCTATGCAAAGGGTCAGACAGGTCAGCAGCTCCTTCTCGGTGCTTACTCTTCACTCATGTGCCAGGTGAACACTGGTAAGGTGAAGCTCTACACTCGTTATGAGATGGAGGATGTAGTACTCGTTGACGGTCGTGCTCGTGGTATCATCGCTAAGAACCTCGTAACAGGTAAGCTCGAGCGCTTCTCTGCTAATGCAGTTGTAATCGCTACTGGTGGTTACGGTAACACATACTTCCTTTCAACAAACGCTATGGGTTGTAACTGTACAGCAGCAATCCAGTGCTATCGTAAGGGTGCTATGTTTGCTAACCCATCATACGTTCAGATTCACCCAACATGTATCCCTGTTCATGGTGACAACCAGTCAAAGCTTACTCTTATGTCTGAGTCACTCCGTAACGACGGTCGTATCTGGGTACCAAAGAATCTTGAGGACGCTAAGGCACTCCAGGCAGGCACAAAGCAGGGCTGGGAGATTGCAGAGCAGGATCGCGACTACTATCTCGAGCGCCGTTACCCAGCATTCGGTAACTTGGTTCCACGTGACGTAGCTTCACGCGCTGCTAAGGAGCGTTGCGACAAGGGCTTTGG
>DCIM01000078.1:0-59340 GCA_002316005.1 Prevotellaceae bacterium UBA1726
AAAAAGAGGAGGCACACCCTACCCCATACGAACCTTATTTATTAAACGCGTACACGCGCGCAAGGTATTAGGGACTTCAATGTGAATAAAGAAAAATAAACTCATAATGAAGAACAATTGTTTCGCGTCACAAATCAAATGAAAAATCCTCCATTCCTCCATTTTCGGGGTTAAATCACTGAAACACAACCTATTACACTATGGAGGATATGTGCAAGATCTTCCATATATCTTCCATAAAACCTCCATAATATGGAAGAACTATGGAGGATTGGAGAGATATCCTCCATAGTATAACTCATTGAGTACTAATTCGTTACAGGCAATTATGGAGGAATGGAGGATTTTTCGCTCAATTCATTTAGCACAGAAATCAAGCCAACAGAAAAACATAGGAATGACAATATCATTCAAGCGGAATGACCAGGTCATTTAAGTGGAATGAGGCGGTCATTTAACTGAAATAACGAAGAATTCGCTAGCGAATTTCTGCTCATTCCGCCCTTTTCGTCAGAAGGGGAAATAACATGCTGGAAAAGATTCAGAAAAAACATACTCAGAGTTCAAGTCTGAGATTATAATGGAATGAGCCCGGTACAATACCGAGCTCACACACATATAAATAATATTAATCTGTCCGACTTCTTGGAGTTACCTCACAATGAAGGTGAGGCTTATGATTAGATGATGCCACGAATGGCAATATAAGTATTTCAATTCGTCGAACTCGGCGAATGGGATTTGCGGATTAATCCTCTGGAGCCTGATCAATGAGATCCATGAACTGGTCGAGCTTTGGAGTGATGATAATCTGTGTACGACGGTTGCGCTGCTTACCAACAGCAGTACCATTGTCAGCGATTGGATTATACTCACCACGGCCACCAGCAGTAAGACGCTTTGGATCAACACCATACTTATTCTGGAGTTCCTGAACTACGCTTGATGCACGGAGACAAGAGAGATCCCAGTTGTTGCGGATATTAGTCTGAGAGATTGGCACATTATCGGTGTTACCCTCAATGAGAACCTCGTAGTCCTTGTAATCCTTGATAATCTTTGCAATCTTAGAAAGAGTCTCTGATGCACGAGAGTTGATTTTGTAAGAACCGCTCTCATAGAGCATGTTGTCAGCAAGAGAGATATAAACAACGCCCTTGAGCACCTGAACATCAACCTCCTTCAACTCCTCCTTAGAGAGACTGCGGGTAAGATTATTCGAAAGAACCATGTTGAGCGAGTCGCTCTTGCTCTTCACCTCAACAAGATGGCGGATGTACTGGTTAGACTCATTGATCTGGTCAACAAGCTTAGATATGTTCACATTATTACTATTGGCATTTGTGAGCGACTTGTCAAGAGAACTCTGGAGAGAAGCGTTAGCCTTCTTCTGACTTGCAAGTTCCGACTGCAAAGCCTTTACAGTCTCCTTATTAGCATCAAGCTGAGCATTGAGTGATGCAATCTGCTCGCGAGCGGAGCTATAAGTCTCGTTGAGTTCACGGTTTGCAAGTTGCAAATCCTGATTAGTGAGTTGGCATTCCTGGAGAGCCTTCTTGCTTGCGCAACTGGTCATAAGCAGCAATGCAGCAACTGGTACAAGAAATAACTTTTTCATATAATTCATTTTTAAGTAAATTCCCGGTATTTCCGGTTGTTCCGGACTTTCCGGAATCAATCATGGTGCAAAGTTATGACAAGATGAAGAAATAACCAAAGGGTTTTTCCCTAAATTAACGGGAATTTCCCTAAACTGCATTATTATTAACAAAAATAAAGCATCCACCCCCTCGGAAAAGGAGATGGATGCCATTAAAACTATTTATAAAAGGCAGGAATTACTGTACCTGATAGCGAACTTCCTTTGTGCGGAACTTCTTAACCTTTACAGGTTCCTTCTTCTCACCAATACCTGTAGCTACTGTGATAGCAACACGGTTCTCGTCATTCTCAGCGAATGGCTGAACTGTATCACCCTTCCAGTCAACAGTGATGATGTCAGCAGAAACGCCTGCAGCCTTGAGAGCATCAGCAACAGCAACAGCGCGCTCCTCTGAATACTTCATGTTGATCTTAGCGTTACCTGTGCCCTTATCAGCATAACCGGTTACAGTTACCTTAGCGTCCTTGTGAGTCTTTACGAAATCAGCGATCTCGTTAACCATACGCTCGCTAACTGGGTCAGCCTTGCGGATCTGGTAGTGGATGTCGCGAGTGATTTCCTCAGCAACCTCAGCTGTCTTGTACTCTGTATCGTCATACCAAACAGTATCAACACGAGTAGCGTAAACTGGCTCAACAACTACTGGTTCAGTCTTCTTAGACTTCACACCAAGATGGATATTCAAACCGAGGAAAGCAGCAATCTGCCAATCGCAACGATCGTTCCACTTGTAGTTGAACTGGTCGTTCTTGTAGTTAGCATCAGCCTCGAGAGTAAGACCTACAGCCTTAGAGAGGTTGAACTCAACACCAGTACCGAGACGGCCATTGAAACAAGAGTGCTTATCACCACACTGAATAGGACCAACATAATAGTTGCCGTTGTTTGACATTGCTGTAACAGCGTTAAACTCATCTGTACCCCAAGTATAGTTTACACCAAAACCAACAACACCATACCAGTTGAAAGTGTGGTTTGTACGGTTAGGATTGATGATGTTAGAGAAGTTCAAGAGCAAGTCGAGGTCACCTGTAATGTCCTTGAAGCTATACTTCTGGTCCTCAGTGATGAAATTGAAACGATCAGCCTTGAAACCGCTATTGATCTTATAACCCTGAACATGCAGACGAGCACCAACCTTGTCGTTGAAATAACGACCGAACTGAACTGCAAACTGAGGAGTTACGAGGTCCATGAACTTATAGTGAGTCAAAGTAGCCTGAGCACCACCCTGAACACCGATATAGTTGTAACCGGCAGTCCAGTCAACCTCTTCCTGAGCCTGTGCTGCTGTAGAAACACCAAAGAGGAGAACTACAGAAGCTGCTATTGTCATTAATTTTTTCATTGTTTATTCTGTTTTTAATGGCCCTGCAGGAAAACCACAGGGCACTTTAACATTATTATTCTACAGTACAATAGATTTTCTCTGTATTTGTACGGCAAGGATAGAGCTTAACGCTTGAACCTACGATGTCAAGGTTGCTACCATTCTGGCAGAGGTCGTCAGCAGCACCACCAAGGTTGATACCCCAATTAGGGTCTGTAAGACCGTTTGCACGGAACTTCCAACCAGCAGCAGTAACACCAGCAGCAGCCTCGAAGCAATATTCATCAGCATTCCAAGTCATCTGTACACCTTCGTTCCAACCAGTGAAGTCACCAGTTACGCCCATGTACTCAATCTTTGTAGCAGAGATTGTCTTGTCAATAGCGCTATATTCTACATAGTAAACGCCATCGCCTTCTGTGAACTCGAAGTTGTTGTCAGAACCACCAGCAGCAATAGCACCAATGAACTCTGTAACATCAGAGTTGCCAGTAGAAGCATTCCAAGAACCGAGCTGTGAAGGAGAGAAGAGACGGAATGTATTGCCGTAGCTCTCCTGCTTACCATAGATGAAACCTGTGTACTTGCCCTTTTCCATATCAGTGAGAACAAGGCGTGAAGAACCACCACCATTGTTCCAACCGTTAGCAGTACCAACATAGCTGAGGTTTGCCTCGAAGTTAACCTTCTCGATGAGATACCAGCCATCAAGTACATTAACAGTAATCTTCATGAACTTAGCATCACCATCAACATGGATCATGAATGAACCATCGTCAGAGAGATCAGAACGACGAGCGAACTTACCCTTCTCACCAATGTAGTTCTTACCGTTACCCTCGCGAGCACCGAATACATTACTCCAATCGCCAGTAGAAACTGTGAGGTCATCAGCAAATGCGAACCAAGTATCGCCCTCAGAAACAGGAACTGTGATTGTGAACTCAGGAGCGTCGTAGATAGACTTAGACTCATCGCGTGTGAAAGGAAGAGCTGTACATGTAGGATCCCACTTAGAAGGAGCACCAATAACATAGAGGTGATCATAGAGAACTGGAGCGTCGAGCTTTGCCTTTACAGTAAACGCAGCTTCTGCATTCTTGATAGTAGAAGTGCCATTTGTAATCCACATAGTAATAACTGCAGGGATTTCACGCACCTCAGGAGCCTTTCCGTAAGTTGACTCAATATAAGACTTGAGATCAGCTGTACTCATTGTACCTGCTGCAGATATAGGATATTCAACACCACCAAGAGTAAGTGAATACATAGAACCACAGTAATCAGAACTTGAAGCTGTAGGTTCTGTAACCTTACAGATCTGTACAACCTCAGATGATGCAACAGCATCGTCAGCATAATCGATGATACCAACCTCTGTTACACTACCATTACCGAACGATATGGTCTCTGGCTGTGCATTAGCCTGTGGGTCGGCCCAGTCTGTATAATCTCCGGTGCAGGCTACCATTGAGGTAGCGAGCACGAGAGCTGAAAATATATACTTTTTCATTTTATTCATTAATTTACAGTTACATTAAAGAGCTACAATACTGTAAGCACCTGTGATATCATTGAATGAGATACACCACTTACCAGCAGCAAGAGGAATGTTTGGACCGTTGTTTGTACCAACACCTGTTGGGAAGGTATTAGAACCCCAGTTAGTACCCCATCCATCGCTATCAGCAGTTGGAGCAAGCTTAAACTTGAACTCAATATTTTCGCTATTCTCCATTACATAGTACCAAGCGTGGTTTTCAACACCATCCTTGTTGTATGGGAGCATAGCTGTATTGCCCCAATCATTGAATGAGCCAGAGAGCTGAATTGTACCATAGTCCTTAACAGTACCCTCGTACTTCTCCATAGTAGCAGTAAGCTTGTCGGTGTTCATCTTGATTGTGTAAACACCATCCTCAGGAGCAACGATATGACCACCGTCAGCACCATTATTACGGTAGATGATAACACCCTTCTGAGCATTGTCACCAGTCATACCCCAATCCCAGTTGAAGTCAGAGCGCTGAATCTTGAAACCAGCAGCATCACAGTCATTACCGTTATAGTCGCCTGTGATGAAGTAGTTTGTGAACTCGAGTTCACCGCAACCAGTCTTCTTGTCATACTCATAACCATCGATCATGAACATTGGAAGGGCAGACTCACCTACTACATTACCCCACTTGCCACCGAACATGTTACCTACGAGATACCACATTACGACAGGAGCATCCTTGAGTTCTACATAATAAGGCAATGCCTGAACCTTAACAACATTAGAGTAAACAACATTATGCTCGGTCAAACCTGCATCAATAACAGCAGCCTTCAAACGAATAGAGAGGTCCTCCTTTGCGAGTTCAGCATCCTCTTCATACTGGTTGAGCATCTGGAGTGACTTAGCCAAACTTGCAGCATCAACATTTGCCTTACACTCAGTATAAGAGCCATCGATAGTAATATAATTTGCGCCAGTATTATCCTCGGCTTTCTCATCATACTCCTGTGTGAACTCACCTGTTGTAGAAACCTGCACATAATATGTAGCAACAACAGGAGCATTCATTGTTGTATATTCAGGCTGTGACCATGTGAGGTCCAATCCCTCAGACTTTGCAAGGTCTACAACTCCTTCGCCAACCTCAGGATTGTTCAGCACCAATGAAGAAGGCTGAATGAGAGTTGGGTTAGAGTCAAGATCTTTCTCACAAGATGTCATTGCAAATGCGCCAGCAAGCAGCAACATTGCATAAGAAAATATCTTTTTCATTTTTCTATTACCTTAATTTAATTAATAACCAGGGTTCTGAACGAGGTTAGGGTTAGCGTTTACATCCTCAGCAGGGATAGCAAAGATATCGCGCTCTGCAGCGAATGCTATACCACTCTGTGTACCACCCTTCCAGTCCCAGAGATAATCTGCGCTGTGGAACTTACCAAAGCGGATGAGGTCAGTACGGCGGAAGCCCTCATAATAGAGCTCGCGAGCACGCTCATCAAGAATATCGTTGAGAGAATACTGAGCACGAACTGGTGCATAAGAACGCTGACGAATAGCGTCAATATACTGCTTTCCAGTTTCAGTAGTAGAACCACCATTGATACGAGCATCAGCCTCTGCTGCAATGAGGTAAGCCTCTGCTGAACGCATGAGGAAGTAGTCTGTATCTACAAACTGTGTACTGTGACCAGTAGAACCTGTTGAATAAGTATTACGGAACTTACCGACTGAATAACCAGAAGTGAAGTCACCAGGAGTTGTAACTTCAAGTTTACGATCAACACCGAAGAAGAGTGCACGGTTATCGTTAGCCTGCTCTGCCATCTCCTTAATTGTTACATCAGGAGCCTTGCCATTAGGGAAGAACTTAGCGATGAACTGTGAACGAGCGCGGTTACCAGCCCAGAATTCAGTTGTGTTGTAGTCACCGTCTACATTCATATCAGCCTTCCATGTAGATGCCATGAGGAAGAGAGTTGTACCCCAAGAAGTTGTTGACTTACCATCCTGAAGCAATGGGAGGATAGCCTCAACAGAAGCACCAGACTCACCATTATCGCCCATGAAGAGCATCTGGTAAGCAGACCAGCCGTTTACACCAGCATTAAAGAGCTTGTGAGGACCATTGATTACCTTCTCTGCATATTCCTTAGCATTAGCCCACTGAGCAGTACCTGTGTAAACCTCTGCGTTAATGTACATACGAGCAAGAAGCAAGTTTGCAGCATCCTGATCTACACGACCATAACCCTCATCAGAGCTTGTACGAGCCTTAGGAGCCTGAAGAAGCTCAATAATGGCATTACCTGCCTCACGAGTAACTGTTTTACCAGCCTCACCCTTTGTCTTTGTTGTGAAAGAAACGGCCTTACCAAGAAGTTCTGCCTCAATCCAAGAGAAGAGGTCAGCACGCATAATCTGCTGTGGAGACTCTGCAGAAAGTTCAAGTGCGAAAGGAACATTTCCGAAGCAATCCATCAAATGATAGTAGTAGAGGCAACGGAGGAAACGAACCTCTGCCTCACGAGTAGCATCAACACCAGCGCAAACATCAAGATAGTGGTTGCAGTAGTTGATACCTGCATAAAGACGATAGTAGAAACCCTGAAGCATTGGATGAGAAGCATCCCACTGGTTGTAGTTGAATGCAGGAATACCAGTATCACCCCAAGCACAGATTGCCTCATCTGTAGTAAGTTCGTTTGCGTTCCAAAGCTGGCGTACAAAACCTGTTGTACCACCATCAAGACCGTCGATATCGCAATCGCCATTAGCACCACCTTGACCAGCAAGGGCCATGTTAGCATAGCACTTTGAATAGAGCTCTGGCTCAGAAGGAGTCATCACTGTACTTGGGTCGATTGGCTCTACATCGAGGTAATTGCAGGAACTCAATCCCATTGTCAGCGCTACGGCTGCGATAGGAGCTATATTTTTAATATATTTGAAGTTCATAATTTTATACCTTATTTAATTTATTAGAAGTTGAGGTTCAGACCCATTGTCAAAGAGAATGGACGTGGATAGATTGAACCATCGATACCACCACTGATTTCAGGATCAATGCCCTTATACTTTGTCCAAGTAGCAACATTTGTTGCAGTGAGGTAGATACGGCCTGCAAGGCCCTTATAGTTACCACCGTTGAACAAGTTGTTGAATGAGTAACCGAGAGTGATATTGTCGAGCTTGATGAATGAAGCATTCTGAACGAAATAGTCAGAAAGAACATGATCATAAGTACACCAGTTATTCTCAATAGAAACAGCAGTTGCATTCTGGAGATATTCAAATGAAGAATCATAACGCTTAGCAACATTTACATAAGATGCCTGACGATCGTTGTAAACATAGTTGCCGAATGAACCACGAAGACCGAAACCGAAGTCAACATTCTTGTACTGGATGCGTGAGCTCAAACCTGCGAGGTAAGGAGCAACTGGAGTCTTGTAAGTATAGAGGTCCTCCTCTGAAATCTTACCGTCAGCGTTGCGGTCTACATATACACCCTCGATTGGCTTGCCGGCCTCATCATAAACCTGCTGGTAAACATAGAATGAGTTAGCTGGGCAACCAGTCTTCTGTACCTGAACAGTGTTACCAGTACCTGCTGAGATACCACCAGTCTTGACAATTGAAGACTCACCATTGAGCTCTGTAATCTCGTTCTTGTTGTATGTGAAGTTTGCAGTAACTTCCCACTGCCAATTCTTAGTCTGTACAGGACGAACTGTGAGAGAAGCCTCAACACCATTGTTCTTCAATGTACCGATGTTTGACCAAACCTGGTTACGGAAGTTAGAACCTGCTGATACAGAAGCGTAGTTCAAAAGGTCTGTTGTTTCACGAATATAGTAGTCAACACTTGCACTTACACGATTGCGGAACATAGAAATGTCAATACCTGCGTTGTAAGTTGTTGTTGTCTCCCACTTGAGGTTCTGGTTGTAAGCGTCTGGACGATAGAGAAGACCAGAATTGTTTACGCCAGTGATTGGGTAACGACCATCTGTATTGGTCATGTTTACATTATATGAAGCAAAGTATGCATAGTTTGTACCAACTTCCTGCTGACCTGTCATACCCCAACCGAGACGAACCTTGAGTTCATCAAGCCAATGAGCGTTCTTAAGGAATGCTTCCTCGTTAACCTTCCAGCCGAGAGCAACAGCAGGGAAGTTTGCCCAGTGCTGCTTGAAGCGTGAAGAACCATCACGACGGAATGTAGCAGTAAGCATATAGCGGTCAAAAGCGATATAGTTCAAACGACCATAGAAAGACTGGAGGCGATTCTCCTGCTTCCACTCACCTACAGAGTTACCTGTTGGAAGTGAGCCGTTAGCGATGTCCTGGCGAATCTGAGCCTCTGTCTTACCAGCGTTGAGAGTTGGCTGATAGTAGAAGCTATCACCCCAATACTTCAACTGGCTCATTTCATAACCAGCCATGATATCGAAGTGCTGTGTCTCTGCGAAGTCCTTGTAGTAGTGAGCATAAGCTGTACCTACGAGGTTGCGCTTTGTTTCCTTTGAGTAACCTGTGCTACCATAATAGAATGCACCTGGATGCCAAGTTGTCTTGTCTGTATCCTGCTTACCTGTAGCATAGTCGCCAGAGAGGTTAGCGTGGAGACGAAGATCCTCGAAACCATGAACCTGATAATCAACCTCGATGTTACCAACATAGTCGAAAGAGTTGGCACGATCGTTATTGCCATAAAGGAGGGCAAGTGGGTTGTCAGTTGCATTTGGATTTGTAATATGAGTATAGTCCTTCATTGAATCAGACGCAGCTGACTTCCAAGCGAAATATCCGTGGAAGTTTGCATCGCCAGTCTGATAAGGTGACTGTGTAGGATCCATACGAACAGCATTGCTGATTGCACCACCGTCAGCATAACGGTTGTGTGTATACATGAACTTACCGTTGATGTTGAACTTCAAGTGATCCTGAAGGAATGATGGGTTCAAAGTTACACTTGCAGTTGTACGCTGATAGTTAGAAGTCTTAACGATACCGTTCTGGTCTGTATAACCAAGACTTACACGGTAAGGCATATTCTTAAGACCACCCTGAAGAGTGATGTTATGGTCTGCGCTTACTGCTGGACGGAAAATCTCATCCTGCCAGTCTGTGTCTGAAGTTCCGAGAAGAGCTACAGCATCTGCGTTATATGTAGTCTTTGACTCATCACCATAGTAACTATTGATAAAATTACGATACTCTGAAGCATTGAGAACCTCTGTCTTCTTTGCAACCATTGAGTAAGAAACATTACCATTATAGCTTACCTGTGGAGCCATACCCTTACGACCCTTCTTTGTTGTAATGATGATTACACCATTAGAACCACGAGAACCGTAAATAGCAGTTGCAGAAGCATCCTTCAAAACTGTGAATGACTCGATATCGTTTGGATTTACGAGAGCAAGTGCGTTAGGAGAACCCTTAACACCCTGGTTATCCATTGCAAGACCATCGATAACGATAAGTGGATCGTTAGAAGCGTTCAATGAAGAACCACCACGAACACGGATTGTTGCGCTACCACCAGGGGTACCGCCACCAGTTGTAATGTTTACACCAGCAATCTTACCCTGCATCATTTCCTGTGCAGAAGAAACGAGAGCGTGGTTCTTCTCATCTGGCTTGATTGCTGTTACAGAACCGGTAAGGTCGTTTTTCTTAGCAACACCATAACCGATTACAACAACCTCGTTAAGAGACTTTGCAGCCTCCTCCTTGAGAAGTACTTCAACCTGAGGCGCAGCTGCTACAGTAGCGGTTTCGTAACCGATGTAGGCAACAGAGAGCTGAGCACCCTGATTAGCTTGGATAGTAAAGTTACCATCGAAGTCTGTCACAACGCCACCTTCCTGTCCTACGACGCGGACTGTAGCGCCAATGATGTCTTCGCCGGTACCATCCTTAACGTGACCATTGACAGTAATCTGCTGTGCAAAGGCACTTGCTGAAAGAATGAGACCAAAAACAATGGCCAACATTCTCAGAGGCAATAAATTTACCTGCTTCATCATGTTTGAATTTAATAATTTTATAATAATGTTTAAATGTGATTTAGGCATAAAAGCTTTGTTCCGAATGCAAAATTACTTCGTATTAACCAAAAACAAATAATTTTATGATTAAAAACAATAAATTGCGTGTGCAATCGTTTGCATTATAAAAGAATGATTTATGCTAAGAAAAATTGAATGTTAAATAATAAAATAGGTAATTTTGCAACAGACTAAGATCTATTATGGGCAACGACACTACACCAATCACAATGAAAGATATCGCTCGTGCAACAGGGGTTTCTGTAGCAACTGTGTCCCGAGCGTTAAAGAACAGTCCTCGTATCAGCAAGGAGAAACGAGATGAAATTCAGGCTTATGCAAATGAGCACAATTTCACACCAAACCTCATTGCAGAGAGTCTGCGTACATCCAGAATAAAGCCTACAAAAACAATTGGTGTAATTATTCCGGAGTACACCCATTATTACTTCTCATCTATATTGAGTGGTATTGACATGGAGGCTGCAGCAAGAGGATATTCGCTGATGGTTGCTCAGAGTGGTGAGAAATACGAGAATGAGGTAAGAATCTGCCAGAAGTTCTACGAAAACAAAGTATGCGGAGTAATCGTTTCTCAGGCAAAGGACACAAAGGAGTACACGCACTTTGAAAAACTGATTTCTGCAGGTATTCCTCTTATCTTTTATGATAGAATATGTACGGGCGTAGACGCGAGTCGTGTGGTTGTTGACGACTATCAAGGTACATTCAACGCCATCAAGCATCTCATTGATACAGGTTGCAGACATATTGCATATTTCGGTTCGCCAAAGAATCTGGAGATTTCAAAGAACAGATACAACGGCTATCGCGATGCTATGCTTCAGGGAAAGTTGGCTATCGAGGAACAGTTTGTCAAGGTATGCGACAATCGCGATGACGCAGAAAAGGTGGCGCGTGAGATTCTTGAAGAGGAGAACATCCCTGATGCATTCTTCGCTGTCAACGACGAGACCGCAATCGGAATTCTCACAACTGCAAAAAGAATGGGTTACCGTATTCCGCAGGATATCTCTATCTGCGGATTCACAAACAGTAACCAATCTACCGCCTGCGACCCACCTCTCACCACAGTAGAGCAACGAGGTGTGGAGATTGGACGACAAGCGGCGGGCATTCTGATTGGCAAGGTCGAAGGAATCTTCACAAAGGAAAGTATTGAGAAACGAATCGTCAAGACACGACTTGTCACAAGACAGAGTACAAGATGAGTACGAAGCTGAGCTTCTAAATGACAAATGATAAATGATAAATAATAAAAAAAACAAAATATAATGAAACAAAAACCTGACTTGAAATTCTGGGGCTTATGGAACCTCAGTTTCGGATTTTTCGGAGTGCAGATTGCATACGCTTTGCAGAGTGCAAACATCTCACGAATCTTTGCTACTTTGGGTGCTGACCCTCATTCATTAAGTTTCTTCTGGATTCTCCCTCCACTCATGGGTATGATTGTTCAGCCATTGGTGGGAAAATACTCCGATAAGACTTGGTGTCGTTGGGGACGCCGCATTCCATATCTTTTCCTCGGTGCTGCTGTTGCAGTTGCTGTAATGTGTCTTCTTCCAAATGCAGGTTCATTGCATCTTGACAACACAACAAAGATTTGGGGACTTGTTTCAGCAACAATGCTCTTCGGTCTTGTCATGCTGATGTTCCTTGACACAAGTATCAATATGGCAATGCAGCCATTCAAGATGCTTGTCGGCGATATGGTGAACGAAAAGCAGAAGAAACTCGCCTACTCTATTCAGTCGTTCCTTTGCAACGCTGGTTCGGTGGTTGGATTCATCTTCCCTTATTTCTTCACATGGATTGGCATCAAGAACGAAGCTCCAGAGGGCGTTGTGCCTGATTCTGTAATCTGGTCGTTCTATGTTGGTGCCGCAATCCTCATTGCTTGTGTCATCTACACAGTATCAAAGGTAAAGGAATGGAATCCACAGGATTATGCAGAATACAACCAGATTGCTGAAGAGACAAAGAAAGAGGATGAACCTGGTATGGTTCAGCTTCTCATCAAGGCTCCTGCCGCATTCTGGCAGATTGGTCTTGTGCAGTTCTTCTGTTGGGCAGCATTCCTGTTCATGTGGACTTACACAAATGGTTGTGTTTCACTGAATTGCTGGGGTACAACTGATGTTGCGTCTGGTGCATATCAGGAGGCAGGCAACTGGGTAGGTGTTCTCTATGCTGTTCAGGCATTGGGTTCTGTGGTATGGGCTGTAGTGATTTCAAAAATCAAGAACACAAAACTCGGTTATTCTTTGAGTCTTTTGCTCGGTGGTCTTGGTTTCATCTCAATGTACTTTGTACACGACCAGTATGTTCTCTTCGGCAGCTTCTTGCTCATCGGTTGCGGTTGGGCAGCAATGTTGGCTTATCCATTCGCACTTCTTACAAATGCACTCACAGGCAAGGGTCACATGGGTACATATCTTGGTCTCTTCAACTGTGCCATCTGTCTTCCACAGATTATTGCTGCCATCCTCGGTGGATTCATCATCAAGATTCTTCCTGCAGCAACAGAAGGTGCAACAACGGTTCCTAACCAGCCTCTTATGATGGCGCTCGCTGGTGTTCTGCTCATCTGCGGTGCAGCAAGTGTATTCGGCATCAAAGAAAAATAACTAGAATGTCTAGAATATCTAGTATTTCTAGAACTACTAGAAGAAAAAATAAAAGATTATGAAACTCAACTTCAATATAGAATATCGTACAGTGTATGGAGAGCAGTTGGTTCTCAACATTGACGAAAATGGCAAGATGGTGCAGTACCGAATGGATACTGCCGACGGTTTGCACTGGACTTGCCACATCAATAAGCAGCGCCTTGCCAAAGGCACAGTTCTCAATTACTTCTACTCGGTTGACTGGGACGGAAACGAGCAGCGTCAGGAATGGCAGACAGAGGCTCACCGTCTGGAGATCAATGTAGAAAAGGCAAACAACTATAACATCTACGACCGCTGGATTTCAATGCCAGAGGATGCGTATCTCTATAGTTCAGCATTCACAGATTGCGTAAACCGTCGTGAGGCACAGACATTAAAGTCTTCTGCCTACAGCAAGACTGTCCGTCTGAAGGTTCGTGCTCCTCAGCTTCGTGCAGGTGAGACTCTTGCCGTAATCGGTGGTTGCGAGAGTCTTGGTCTCTGGGATTTTGCAAAAGCAGTAAAGATGACCGAGCATAACTTCAACGAATGGACTGTTGATGTGGATGCTGCACCTTTCTTCGACCAGAAGGTTGATCTGAAGTTCATTGTCCTCAACGACAACTGGGAGGTTGCTCCTGTTTGGGAAACTTGCGAGAACCGTACTCTCGAAGTTCCAGGAATGTTGGCTGGTGAGGTTGTGGTTTACGAACTCGACCAGGCTTTCTTCCCATTTGCCAACCGCCGTCTTGCAGGTACTCTTGTTCCTGTATTCTCTCTCCGCAGTGAGGGCAGTTTCGGTGTAGGCGACTTCGGTGACTTGAAGATGATGATCGACTATGTATCATCTACAGGCCAGCGTGCTCTTCAGGTTCTGCCAATCAACGATTCTACAGTCACCCATACATGGACAGACTCTTATCCATATAGTTGTATCAGCATCTTCGCTCTTCATCCTCAGTATGTAGACCTTCGTCAGTTGCCTGCATTGAAGGATGCTAAGGAGGCAAAGCGCTTTGCCAAGCTCCAGAAGGAACTGAATGCTTTGTCACAGATTGACTATGAGGCTGTGAACAACAGCAAGACAGAATATCTGAAATTGCTATTTGCTCAGGAGGGTAAGGCCATGATGCAGACTGATGCCTATAAGGCATTCTTCGCAGAGAATCAGGAATGGCTTGTGCCTTATGCTAAGTATTGCCATCTCCGCGACACCAATGGTACTGCTGATTTCAGCAAGTGGCCTGACCACAACCAGTGGAACGAGGCTGATCGCAAGTCGCTCACCAACAGCCGTTCAAAGGCATTCAAGGATGTAGAGTTCTACTATTTCGTTCAGTATATCCTCAACACTCAGATGCAGGCTGCTCACGAGTACGCTTGTCGTAAGAACATTGTTCTTAAGGGTGATATTCCAATCGGTGTAAACCGTCACGGCTGTGACGTCTGGATGGAACCAAAGTACTTCAACCTGAACAGTCAGGCTGGTGCTCCACCTGATGATTTCTCTGTTGATGGTCAGAACTGGGGCTTCCCTACCTACAACTGGGAGGCAATGATTGCTGATGATTGCCAGTGGTGGGTTCGCCGTTTCCGCAATATGCAGAAGTTCTTTGACGCTTACCGCATTGACCATGTGCTTGGTTTCTTCCGCATCTGGGATATTCCAATCGAGAGTGTTCACGGATTGCTCGGTCAGTTCTCGCCATCTCTCGGTATGAGCCGCGAGGAGATTGAGAGCTATGGTCTTCATTTCCAGGAGTATCACTTCACTCATCCTTTCATTGCAGAGTGGATGCTCGACCGTATGTTCGACAATGATACAAAGGAACGCGTTAAGAAGGAGTTCCTTGATCATTCTCACGATGATATCTTCAACCTCAAACCTGAGTTCGACACTCAGCGTAAGATTGAGGCTCACTTCGCTGGACAGACCTCAAAGGAGGCTATCACCGTTCGCGATGGATTGTACGCACTCGTAAGTAATGTTTTGTTCCTGCGCGACAAGAAGAACCCAGAGTTGTTCCACCCACGCATCACCGCTCAGTTGAGTTTCGTCTATGAGGCTCTCTGGGACAGCGACAAGGAACCATTCAACCGTCTCTACAACGATTACTTCTATCGCAGAAATAATCAGTTCTGGTATCGCGAGGCTGCAAAGAAACTGCCAAAACTCGTACAGGCTACACGAATGCTTGTATGTGCTGAGGACCTTGGTATGGTACCTGATTGCGTGCCTTGGATTATGGACGAGCAGAAGATTCTCTCGCTCGAGATTCAGTCAATGCCAAAGGACCCTAAGGTGAAGTTCGGTTATCTCTCGCGCAATCCTTATCGTAGCGTGTCTACAATCTCTACCCACGATATGTCAACACTCCGTCAGTGGTGGGATGAGGACTACAGTCGCTCACAGGAATACTTCAACAATATGCTCCATCAGCAGGGTCCTGCCCCTCATCCAATGCCAGGTTGGGTTGCACGCGACATCGTGGCTGAGCATCTCTCTTGTCCTTCTATGCTGTGTGTAATCAGTATTCAGGACTGGATGGCAATCGACGAGGGCCTTCGTCTTACTGATGCAAATGCTGAGCGTATCAACATTCCTGCTAATCCAAAGCATTACTGGCGTTACAGAATGCATGTCACTCTTGAGGACCTCATGAAGAACGAGGACTTCTGCAATCAGGTGCGTCAGTTGGTTAACAATAACGGAAGACAATAATACCCACGCCCCCTGCCCTACAAACGGACAGGGGGTAAGCAATAATAATATGAAGAAGATACTTTCAACAATCATTGCCTTCTTGCCTTTTATGGCAATGGCTCAAACTGTCACTTCTCCAAATGGGGAAATCGTTGTAAATTTTGCTCTTGACGGAACTCGTCCAAGTTATACTGTTGACTTCAAGGGACAACCTATCGTGAAGAAGTCGCATCTTGGTTTGCAGTTGGCAAAAGGTGGTGCCGACCTGATGGATGGTTTCAGCATCACAGACACAAAGACTGCTACATTCGACGAGAACTGGACTCCTGTATGGGGCGAGGAAAGCAGCATTCGCAACAACTACAACGAACTCGCTGTCACTCTCACACAGAACAGTCTCTCTGAGGAGAAGAAGACGGATTTCGATGGCAAGACCTCAACAACAAGTGGTGCTCGCTCTATCATAATCCGTTTCCGCGTTTATGACGATGGCGTAGGTTTCCGCTATGAGTTCCCTCGTCAGGAGAATCTCGTGTACTTCACTCTCAAAGAGGAGAATACTGAATTCGCTATGGCTGATGACAATATGGCTTGGTGGATTCCTGGCGACTACGACACTCAGGAGTATAGTTGGTCAAAATCAAAACTCTCTGAGATTCGTTCAAAGATGCCTGCTGTAATCGAGGCTCACAAGGACAACTCTTCGTGGGAGACATTCTCTGACACTGGTGTGCAGACAACTCTCCAGATGAAGACTCCTTCGGGTGTGTATGTGGCAATCCACGAGGCTGCATTGGTTGATTATTCTTGTATGTCGCTCGACCTTGATGACAAGACAATGACCTTCACTTCATGGCTCACTCCTGATGCCGAGGGCAATAAGGGTCATCTTCAGGCTCCTTGCACATCACCTTGGCGTACACTCCGCATCACCGCTACTGCTGCAGAGCAGTTGGCAAGTCGATTGACGCTGAACCTCAACGAACCTTGCAAACTTGAGGATACAAGTTGGATTCACCCTACAAAGTATTGTGGTGTTTGGTGGGAGATGATTGCTGGCAAGAACTCTTGGTCATATACCAACGACCTTCCTTCCATCAAACTCGACCTCGACAATTATAACAATGTGAAGCCTAACGGCACTCATGGCGCAACAAACGAGGAGGTTCGCAAGTACATCGACTTCGCTGCAGAGAATGGTCTCTCTGAGGTTCTTGTTGAGGGTTGGAACATAGGTTGGGAGGACTGGTTTGGCTGTCAGAAGGACTATGTGTTCGACTTCGTCACTCCTTATCCTGATTTCGACATCAAGGCTCTCAACGACTATGCTCACTCAAAGGGCGTGAAGTTGATGATGCACCACGAGACAAGTTCTTCTGTTCGCAACTACGAGCGCCACATGGAACAGGCTTACTCGCTTATGAACAAATACGGCTATGATGCAGTAAAGAGCGGTTATGTGGGCAATATCGTTCCTGTTGGCGAGCATCACTATGGTCAGTGGCTCGTGAACCATTATCTCTATGCTGTGAAGGAGGCTGCAAAGCATCATATCATGGTGAACGGTCATGAGGCAGTTCGTCCTACTGGTCTTTGCCGCACTTACCCTAACCTCGTGGGCAACGAGAGTGCTAAGGGTACAGAATACGAGGCTTTCGGCGCTCTCTATCCTGCACATACCACAATCCTGCCTTTCACTCGTCTGAACGGTGGTCCTATGGATTACACTCCTGGTATTCTTGAGACAGATTTCTCTTGGGCTGGCAACAGCAACAAACTGAACACCACTCTTGTTGGTCAGTTGGCTCTTTACATCACAATGTACTCTCCACTGCAGATGGCGGCTGACACTCCTGAGAACTATGCAAAGTATATGGATGCTTATCAGTTTATCAAGGATGTGGCTCTCGATTGGGACAAGTCGCTCTATCTTGAGGCTGAACCTGGCGAATATCTCACTATCGCTCGTAAGGAGAAGGGTTCTGACAACTGGTTCATTGGTTGTAAGGCAAATGAGGATGGTCATAAGTCAACACTCAAACTCGACTTCCTCGACAAGGGTGCAAAGTATGAGGCTACAATCTATGCTGATGCTGCCAATGCCTCATGGGATAAGAATCCAAAGGCTTACACCATCAAGACCATAAAGGTGAAGGCTGGTCAGGCATTGAAACTGGCTGCTGCCCCTGGTGGTGGTTATGCTATTTCGATTAAGAAAATATAAAGGCCCAAAATAAAATGAAAAAGATATTAACGATAGCAATGATGATGACTTCTCTCTTGGCAAATGCTCAGACCACATTCAATGAGGTGGAATACACCAAGGAGAAGACTGTTTTCCATCTTAATGCTCCAAAGGCGCCAAAACTTCGCATCTACAAGTGCTTCGACGATAAGAAAGCGGAGAATACTCTGACAATGAAGAAGGAAGGTACAAACCGATGGACAGCCACTGTCAAGGGCGACCTCAAGGATAAGTTCTACACATTTGATATTGGCAAGGGCGAGTGTCCGGGCGTTTTTGCAAAGGCTGTAGGCGTAAACGGCAAGCGTGGTGCCATCATCGATATGAGCACTACAAATCCTGCGGGATGGGAGAACGACCGCCGTCCAGAGGTGAAGTCGCAGGTTGACCAGGTCATCTACGAGGTTCATCAGCGTGACTATTCCATTGATGCTTCGGGCAACTTCGTGCATAAGGGAAAGTACTTAGCATGGACAGAACCAAAGGCGCTTGAACATCTGAAGGCTCTTGGTGTGACAAGTGTTCATTTCCAGCCTGTATATGACTATGCTTCTGTTGACGAGACTCTGCCTAACAAGGCTCAGTTCAACTGGGGTTACGACCCACAGAACTACAATGTCCCTGAGGGTTACTACTCTACCAATGCCTTTGAACCAGCCACTCGTATTCGTGAGTTCAAGGCTATGGTGCAGGCTTTCCACAAGGCTGGTATCCGCGTGGTGTTTGATGCTGTGTATAACCACTGTAATGATGTGGCAAACAGCAATTTCGAGCGCACATATCCTGACTACTACTATCGTCTTGTTGAAGACGGCAAGGGTGTTTCGGGGGGTATTGAGCAGAATGGCGGAAAGTACTCTAACGGTTCGGGGTGTGGCAATGAGACTGCCAGCGAGAAACCTCTCATGCGTCAGTTCATGATTGAGTCTATCCTCTACTGGATTAACGAATACCACATTGACGGAATCCGTTTCGACCTTATGGGAATCCACGATATTGAGACAATGAACATCATTCGCGAGGCTGTGGATAAGGTTGACCCTTCAATCCTTCTCTATGGCGAGGGTTGGAGTTGTGGTCCTTGTGCTTATCCAAACGAGAAACTCGCTATGAAGATAAACACTCCTCAACTCAATGGCATTGCTGCTTTCGACGATGACCTTCGTGATGCTCTTCGCGGTCCTTTCACCGACGATCATCAGGGTGGTTTCGTGGCTGGCGTCAAGGGCAATGAGGAGCGTGTGAAGTTTGGTATTGCCGGTTGTTGCGACCATCCACAGGTTGACCTTTCAAAGGCTAATGGCGACAAGGCTGCGTGGGCTCCTAACCCAACACAGGCTATTCAGTATGTGAGTTGCCACGATGATATGTGTCTTGTTGACCGCCTTCGTGCTACTGTCCCTGGCATCAAGCAGGATGAACTGATTCGCCTCGACCTTCTTGCACAGACTGCTGTGTTCACCTCTCAGGGTATTCCTTTCATGCTGGGTGGTGAGGAGATGCTTCGCGACAAGAAGAACACTCACAACAGTTACAACTCGCCTGACTCTATCAACCACCTCGACTGGACAAATCTCGAGACTTATCCTCAGGTGTTTGAATACTACAGCCGTCTGATTCAACTCCGCAAGAACCACAAGACATTCCGCATGCAGACTGCTGCAGAGGTGAAGAAGAACCTCCATTTCCTTGAGACATCTGAGAATGTGATTGCTTGGGAACTCAACGGTAAGGCTGTTGGCGACTCTTGGGAGAAGGTTATCGTAATCCTCAACAGCAACCGCCAGCCACGCGAAGTTGCTATCCCTGAGGGCGAGTACGACATTGTCTGCCGAAACATCAAAATCAACGAGAACGGCATTGACACCGTAAAAGGCAACCTCGTTGTTGTCCCTGCGCAATCAGCCCTTATTCTTAAGAAATAAAACGCCCTCTAGAAAATCTAGAAGCTCTAGAATAACTAGAATTTCTAGAATATCTAGAAAAAAAAACAAAAACAATATGAAAAGAATCTTTCTGATAATGTCAATTCTTGCAATTTTCTCTTCTGCTTTTGCAAAGAAGGCAACAACGCCTATGGTTGACCGCATTGAACCTGCCAACTGGTTTGCTGGCATGAAGAACCCTACCCTCCAGATTATGCTCCATGGCGAGGGCATACGCGAGGCTGAGGTAAGCATTGATGGTGTTTGTTTCAACACCGTAAAATTGGAGTCGCCAAACTACCTTATTCTCTATGTTGACCTTACTGGTCGTGAGGCGGGCGAAATGCCTATCAACATCACTCTCGGCAAGAAGAAGCAGACAATCAAGTATCCTATCCTTGAGCGCGAGATGGCGGGTGAGGCTCGTAAGGGTTTCGACAACTCTGATGTGCTCTATATGCTTATGCCCGACCGTTTTGCGAAGGGCTCACAGATGAACCGCATGGCCGACAACACAATGAAGGGCCGTGGTGGAAAGGTGATTGCTGATGACATCAAGTCGGCTTATCGTGTTGACCGCACAGAACCTTCTCTGCGTCATGGCGGAAACCTTGCCGGTATTCGCGAGCACCTCGACTATTTCAAGGAGTTGGGCGTTACAGCTCTCTGGTTTACTCCTGTTCTTGAGAACGACTCTCCTGACAACGGACACGCGAGTACATATCACGGATATGCCACAACCGACTACTATCGCATTGACCCTCGTTTTGGTTCGAATGAGGAGTATCGTCAACTCATCGACGAGGCTCACGCTTGCGGCCTGAAGGTGGTGATGGACATGATTTTCAACCACTGCGGTTTTGAGCATCCATGGATAAGCGACCTTCCTTCAAAGGACTGGCTCAACAACAGCGAGTGGCTCTTTGCTCCAAAAGAGGCTCCTGCTGCAGCAACTCCAGGACAGTCGACAACATATTCGGGTGGTATCAACAAACTCTACAAGCAGACAAGTTACAAACTCACTACTACTGTTGACCCTTACGCAAGTAAGGTTGACCTTGGCGAGACTGTTGACGGATGGTTCGTGCCTTCAATGCCTGACCTCAACCAGCGCAATCATCATGTCATGACCTATCTCATCCAGAACTCTATGTGGTGGATTGAGACTGTAGGCATTGACGGTATTCGTATGGACACTTATCCTTATGCCGACTATGACGGTATGGCTTCTTGGATGAAGGCTATCAACGAGGAGTATCCAAACTATAATGTTGTGGGCGAATCGTGGGTTACAGAACCAGCATTCACAGCCGCTCTTCAGAAGGATTCAAAAATCTCGGAGAAGAATTCCTACCTTAACACCGTAATGGATTTCGCCTTCTTCGACCGCGTGAACAAGGCAAAGAACGAGGATACAGACGACTGGTTCAATGGAATGAATCAGATATACAACTGCTTCGTTTACGACTATCTCTATCCAAATCCATCGAGCGTCATGGCATTCCTCGAGAATCACGACACCGACCGATTCCTCGGCAATGGCAAGGATGTGAAGAAACTTCAGCAGGGACTTGCACTTCTGCTCACCTGCAACCGTATTCCTCAACTCTACTATGGTACTGAGGTACTGATGAACGGTACAAAGGAGATTACCGACGGAAATGTTCGTTGCGACTTCCCTGGCGGTTTCCCAGGCGACAAGGTGAATAAGTTCACGGCCGAAGGTCGTACTGCCGAGGAGAATGCAGCATTCAACTGGCTCTCTACCCTCCTCCACTGGCGTCAGGGCAACGACCTCGTGACAAAGGGAAAGATGACTCAGTTCATTCCTTACAATGGAGTGTATGTCATTGCTCGTCAGTTGAACGGCAAGACTTGCATGACAATCGTCAATGGTAAGGACAAAGCCGGAAAACTCCTCGTTGAGCGTTATGCAGAGGTGATTGGCGAGAAGAAGTCGGCACGCGATGTCATCACCGGCAAGGCTGTTGACCTCACAAGCGACATCAACCTTGATGCCCGCGGCACACTCATCATCGAGTTCTAATCACACAGCCGCTACACCTTATTAATATATATAATATACCCGGGGGTTCTACCGTTCTACCGTTCTACCGTTCTACCCCCGGGTATATCCTATAAAGATAGGGTAAAAAAAATATCAATTCCAATATATAAATTGAAACAACAATTACTCTGTTGAGAATTATGTATTGGAAACTGACGGTTCTACCCACATGGTAGAAGGGTAGAACGGTAGAACCTCCTTCTAAATCATTGATTATCAACCGATTATCAATATACCCCGGTTCTACCCTTCTACCCTACCTCTTCCTCATTCTACTGAAATGAGCGGAAATTCGCTAGCGAATTCTGTGTCATTTAACCGAAATGACCTCCTCATCTCACTTAAATGACCTCATCATTCCACTGAAATAATAGCATCATTCCACTGAAATGCCCAAAACCTATCAAAAACCTATCATAATGATATATATGGTAGATATATTTGGTAGGTTTGGTAGGTTTTCGGGAATTATTTTGTACCTTTGCACACAAATTCAAAAAATGATAGTTATATGACAAGAGCAATTATTACCGTAGTTGGCAAGGACACAGTTGGTATTATAGCAAAGGTGTGCGGTTATCTTGCTGAACAGAAAATCAACATTCTTGATATCTCACAGACCATCGTTCAGGATTTCTTCAATATGATGATGATTGTCGATCTGGCAAAGTGCGACAAGCCTTTTGACGAAATGTCGGGCGAACTCTCGAAACTCGGTGCTGAGACTGGTGTTCAGGTAAAGTGCCAGTTGGAGGAAATCTTCAACAAGATGCATCGTATTTAATAAGACCCTCTAAATCCCCCTTGGGGGGACTTACTGATATCAACCATTATAATATGATTAATATTTCGGAAGTGCTCGAGACCAACAGAATGGTCGAGCAGGAGAATCTGGATGTTCGTACCATCACTATGGGTATCAGTCTTCTCGACTGTGCCGACAGCGATTTGGACAAGACATGCCAGAACATTTACAATAAAATCACTTCTTACGCCAAGAACCTCGTTGCTACAGGCGAGGAAATCAGTCGTGAGTTTGCCATACCAATCGTCAACAAGCGTATCTCAATCACTCCTGCGGCAATCGTGGGTAGTGCTTGCTGCAAGACTCCAAAGGACTTTGTGAAGATTGCACAGACACTCGATAGTGCAGCAAAGGAGGTAGGCGTGAACTTCCTCGGTGGTTTCTCGGCAATCGTTGCAAAGGGAATGACACCAGCCGACGAACTCCTCATGCGTTCAATCCCTGAGGCAATGGCAACAACCGAGCGCCTATGCTCAAGCATCAATGTTGGTTCGACAAAGACCGGTATCAATATGGACGCTGTGAAACTGATGGGCGAAATCATCAAGGAGACAGCCGAGGCTACAAAAGAGAACGGTTCTATGGGTTGTGCAAAACTCGTTGTTCTCTGCAATGCCCCTGACGACAACCCATTCATGGCTGGTGCTTTCCATGGTGTTAGCGAGCCAGATGCCGTTATCAATGTGGGCGTTTCGGGTCCTGGCGTTGTGAAGTATGTACTCGAGCAGATGGACGAGAATGCCAAAGGTGGACTTGCAAACTTCGAGACTCTCTGCGAGACAATCAAGAAGACATCATTCAAGATTACCCGTGTTGGACAGTTGGTGGCTCAGGAGGCTTCTGCCCGTCTTGGTATTCCTTTCGGCATCATCGACCTCTCGCTCGCCCCTACTCCAGCCGTTGGCGACTCTGTTGGCGACATCCTCAAGTGCATTGGTGTTGAGGAACCAGGTGCCCCTGGTACAACAGCAGCCCTCGCCCTCTTGAACGACCAGGTGAAGAAGGGTGGCGTGATGGCATCAAGTTATGTTGGTGGTTTGTCGGGTGCTTTCATCCCTGTCAGCGAGGACAAGGGAATGATTGATGCTGTGAATCTCGGTGCTTTGACAATCGAGAAACTCGAGGCAATGACTTGTGTATGCTCTGTTGGTCTTGATATGATTGCCATCCCTGGCGACACTTCTGCAGCAACAATCTCGGGCATTATTGCTGATGAGGCTGCAATCGGTATGGTAAACCAGAAGACTACAGCCGTTCGTATCATCCCTGTTGTTGGACAGAAAGTAGGCGACACAGTGGAATTCGGTGGACTCTTGGGCTATGCTCCAATCATGCCTGTAAATCCATTCCGTTGCGACCGACTCGTCAATCGTGGTGGACGAATCCCTGCACCAATCCACAGTTTCAAGAACTAACATCTCCCTCTTGCATATCCCTTAACGGGAAAATAAATTGCATAAACGGGTCCATTTTTGTGCATAAATCAAATAAAATGCATTATTTTGGGCACTTTTATGCAATTTTGTTTGTCGTATTGCGTATTTTTATGTACCTTTGCAGTGTAAAAAAAATGTATAACTAAAACTATTGTAGGGAAATGAAAATCAAAACAAGCCGAATGGAAACCCTGAAGATGCTTATTTCAAGTATGGAATTGAGCAGTCAGGAAGAGGTTTTGCAAGCATTGAGAAAAGAAGGTTACGAACTGACTCAGGCAACACTGAGCCGCGACCTGAAGCAGTTGAAGGTGGCAAAGGCTGCCAGCATGAACGGTAAATATGTGTATGTTCTGCCAAACGAGACAATGTATCGCAGAATAACAACTGCCCGTCCTGCAAGTGAGATGCTCATCGTGCCAGGATTCGTATCAATCAACTTCTCGGGCAATATGGGTGTAATCAGAACTCGCCCAGGTTATGCAAGTAGCATTGCATACAACATCGACAATGCAAGCAATCCTTATATATTAGGTACTATCGCGGGCGATGACACAATTTTCATCGTTGTAAAGGAAGGTGCCACACCAAAGAAGGTGATTAGCAGTCTTGCAGAGATTATACCAGATATCAAATAAAAAAAATTTTTAGGATAGAGAGATAAAAAAGGAAATGGAAGAAATTAAGGTTTTGGTAGCTGATGTCGAGCATATCAAGTATGTTGACACCATCCTTAAGACTATTGAAGACGCAGCAAAGGTTCGCGGCACAGGTATCGCAAAGCGTTCGCCAGAATACATTGAGACAAAGATGCGCGAGGCAAAGGCTGTCATTGCCCTTCAAGGCGACAAATTCGCGGGCTTCAGTTATATTGAAACTTGGGGAAACAAGACATATGTGACAACATCAGGTCTCATTGTCCACCCCGATTTCCGTGGTTGCGGAGTGGCAACACGAATCAAGGATATGACTTTCACCCTTGCCCGCACACGATGGCCTCATGCAAAGATTTTCTCACTTACCAGTGGTGCAGCCGTGATGGCAATGAACACAAAACTTGGTTACAAGCCAGTGACATTTGCCGAACTCACCGACGATGAGGCTTTCTGGCGTGGTTGTGAAGGTTGTTGCAATGTGGATGTACTCCATCGTACAGGTCGCAAATACTGTATCTGCACAGGAATGCTCTTTGACCCAGAGGCACATCTGCCAGCAAAGATCCCGGCTGATGTATTAGAGAGAATTAGTAAACTTGAAGGAAGAAAAATAGGATAACAAATAGATTATGGAAAAGAAAAAAAAGGTCGTTGTAGCTTTCAGTGGTGGTCTTGATACCAGTTACAATGTGATGTACCTCACCAAGGAAATGGGATATGAGGTTTATGCTGCTTGTGCAAACACAGGCGGATTCAGCCCTGAACAGTTGAAGCAGAACGAGGAAAACGCTTACAAACTCGGTGCCGTGAAATATGTAACCCTCGATGTGACTCAGGAATACTACGAGAAGTCACTCAAGTATATGGTGTTCGGTAATGTTCTCCGCAACAACTGCTACCCTATCTCTGTTTCTTCAGAGCGTATCTTCCAGGCTCTTGCCATTGCTCGTTATGCAAAAGAGATTGGTGCAGATGCCATTGCTCATGGTTCAACTGGTGCAGGCAACGACCAGATTCGTTTTGACATGACTTTCCTTGTGAAGGCTCCTGGTGTAGAGATCATCACCCTCACTCGCGATCGTAACCTTTCGCGTCAAGAGGAGGTTGACTACCTTAATGCCAACGGCTACTTTGCCGACTTCACAAAACTGAAGTATTCTTATAATGTAGGTATCTGGGGCACATCAATCTGTGGTGGCGAGATTCTTGATTCTAAGCAGGGATTACCAGAGGCTGCCTACCTGAAGCATGTCACCCAGCAGGAACCAGAAGAACTGAAACTCGGTTTCGACAAGGGTGAACTCTGTAGCGTCAATGGCGTTAATTACGAGGATAAGATAAAGGCAATCCAGGCCGTTGAGGAGATTGGTGCAAAGTTCGGCATTGGTCGCGACTGTCATGTGGGCGACACAATCATCGGTATCAAAGGTCGTGTTGGTTTTGAGGCTGCTGCACCAATGCTCATCATCGGTGCTCACCGCTTCCTCGAGAAGTTCACTCTCTCAAAGTGGCAGCAGTATTGGAAGGACCAGGTAAGCAACTGGTACGGAATGTTCCTCCACGAGAGTCAGTATCTCGAGCCTGTGATGCCAGATATTGAGGCAATGCTCGCTTCTTCACAGCGTAATGTGACAGGTGAGGTTACTCTTCAGTTGCGTCCATTGGGATTCGAGACTGTAGGTGTTGATTCGCCAAACGACCTCGTGAAGAATAAACTTGGTGAATATGGCGAGACTGCCAAGGCTTGGACATCCGATGATGCCAAGGGATTCATCAAGGTTACCTCGACTGCTCTCAGAGCTTACTATCTCGCTCATCCAGACGAGGAGAGATAATAGCCCCCACCCCTTCCCCTCCCCGAGGGGAGGGAGAGCAGGGCGGCATAATTGCTAAATTGTAAAATTACCACGGGGTGTGGCGCAGTTGGTTAGCGTACGCGTCTGGGGGGCGTGTGGTCGGCAGTTCGAGTCTGCTCACCCCGACAATAAATGAAAAAAGATTATATGATTAAAGTTGGTATATTTGGCGCTGCCGGTTATACAGGAGGTGAACTGATTCGCCTTCTGCTGAACCATCCAGATGTGGATATTGTCTTTGCACATAGCGAGAGCAACGCAGACAACTATGTATATGATGTTCATGAAGGACTGATTGGCGAAACCGACATGAAGTTCACGGGCGAAGACCCGTCATCTCTTCTTTCACCCCTTCAAGGGGGAACCGAAAAGGGGGCAGATGTGGTATTCTTCTGTTTCGGTCATGGCAAGAGTGAGGCATTCCTCAAGGAGCATGAGATTCCTGCAGGGGTGAAGATTATCGACCTCGCACAAGACTTCCGTATAAGGAAGCCCCTCCCTACCTCCCCCTTAGGGGAGGAGACAGAACGCATCCCAACAGACTGGGTATATGGTCTGCCTGAGACTCACAGAGAAGCAATAAAGGACGCGGAGCATCTGGCAAATCCAGGTTGCTTCGCCACTTGCATTCAATTAGGTCTCCTTCCATTGGCGAAGGCTGGACTGTTGACAAACGACATTGCTGTGAATGCAATCACTGGTTCTACAGGTGCCGGACAGAAGCCTGGTGCAACAACTCACTTCTCGTGGCGCAACAACAATTTCTCGACATATAAGTTGTTCACTCATCAGCATCTGCACGAGATTTGCCAAACGCTAAACGAACTTCGTCCTTCATCTGCACCTCATGTCGTTGATACTCTCAATGAGGGATTTGCAGCTGATGGCATAACGGTTGATTTCATCCCTTATCGAGGTGACTTTGCCCGTGGCATCTTCTGCACAGAGGTCATCAAATTGGACAAGGCAATTGAGGCAAGCGAAATCGTTGCCCTCTACAAGGACTTCTACAAGGATGCTGCCTTTACTCACTATTCTGACAAGGCGCCAGACCTGAAGCAGGTAGTCAACACCAACAAGGCTCTTGTTCATGTGGATGTGTTCGGTCGCAAGGTTGTTGTAACCTCAATGATTGACAATCTCCTCAAGGGTGCTGTCGGTCAGGCTGTGCAGAACATGAACCTGATGTTCGGACTTGACGAGAAGGCTGGCCTCAACCTCAAAGCCTCGGCTTTCTAAATCACTAAATCACAAAATCGCAAAATCACCAAATACTCAAGATGTATTTATTCGATGTATATCCACTGTTCAACATTGCAATTGACAAAGGTCTGGGTTGCAAGGTTTGGGACACTGAAGGTCAGGAGTATCTCGACCTTTACGGCGGTCATGCTGTAATCAGCATTGGCCATTGCCATCCTCATTATGTTGCTGCAATGACAAAGCAACTCAACACTCTCGGGTTCTATAGCAACTCTGTTATCAACGACCTTCAGAAGGAGTTTGCCTATCGTCTGGGCGAGGCGTCTGGCTATGGCGACTACCAACTGTTCCTTGTGAACTCTGGTGCTGAGGCCAACGAGAATGCAATGAAGTTGGCTTCGTTCTACAATGGTCGCACTCGTATCCTTTCTTTGGAGAAAGCTTTCCATGGTCGTACTTCATTGGCTGTTGAGGCTACGAACAATCCAAAGATTATCGCTCCAATCAACGATAATGGTCATGTGACTTACCTTCCTCTGAATGATATCGAGGCTTGGAAGACAGAACTCGAGAAGGGTGATGTGTGTGCAGTAATCATTGAGTGTATTCAGGGCGTGGGTGGCATTCGTATGGTGACAAAGGAGTTCATGCAGGCAATACGCGAACTCTGCAACAAGCATAACACAGTTCTTATCTGCGACGAGATTCAGTGTGGCTATGGCCGTAGTGGAAAGTTCTTTGCTCATCAGCATTTTGATGTGCGTCCCGATCTCATCACTGTTGCCAAAGGCATCTGCAACGGATTCCCTATGTCGGCTGTGCTGATTTCGGAGAAGTTCAAGCCTGTTTACGGACAGTTGGGCACAACCTTCGGCGGTAACCACTTGGCATGTGCTGGTGCCATTGCTGTTCTTGACGTCATTGAGAACGAGCACCTCGTGGAGAATGCTGCCGAGGTGGGCGAATACATCACGACTCGTCTGCGCGAGGAGAACCTACCTCATGTCACCGACATTCGTGGTATGGGACTGATGATTGGCATTGAACTGGATGTTCCTTACAAGGAAATCCGCACTCGTCTTGTCACTGAGGAGCATTGCTTCACTGGTTGCTCTGGTACGAATGTTCTTCGTCTGCTTCCTCCGCTTTGTCTTACAAAGGCCGATGCTGACGAGTTCATCAATAGACTGAAAAAGGTACTTACAAATTAAAAACCAATGATAGAAAAATTTCTAACCAAGACAGAGTTCTCTTCTTATGAGGACTTCATGCAAAACTACCATGTCAATGTACCTGAAGATTTCAACTTCGGTTATGATGTGGTTGATGTCTATGCAAAGGAGCAGCCTAACAAAGAGGCTATCCTTTGGACAAACGACCGTGGTGATGTGCGCCACATGAACTACCGCGAATTCAAGGAGCATTCCGACAAGGCTGCAAGCTACTTCCTACAGTTGGGTATCCGTCGTGGCGATAGCGTAATGCTTATCCTCAAGCGCCGTCTGGAGTGGTGGATTACAATGGTGGCTCTCCACAAGATTGGTGCTATCGCCATTCCTGCTACTCATCTCCTTACCGACAAGGATATCATCTATCGCTGTCATGAGGCAAGCATCCGAATGATTGTCTCTGTGGGCGATGTGCAGGTGTTGCGTAATGTAATCCGTGCAAGGCCTTATTGTGGAACTCTCCGTCATTGTGTGTCAATCGGTCCTACTGTTCCTCAGCATTGGGAGAACTACTGGCAAGGACTGATGAGCGCTCCTCGTTTCCACAGTCAGAAGGGACAGAACAAGGTTACTGACAACTTCCTGATGTACTTCACCAGTGGAACAAGTGGCGAACCTAAGATGGTTATGCACGATCATTCTTATCCTCTGGCTCATATCCTCACAGCAAAGTATTGGCATAATGTTCATGAGAATTCTCTCCACCTTACTGTTGCCGACACTGGTTGGGGAAAGGCTGTGTGGGGTAAGTTCTACGGTCAGATGATTGCTGGTGCCACAGTCTTCGTTTACGACTTTGAAGGTCGTTTCGAACCTGAGAACATGCTTCGTGTCATGGAGGAATTCCATGTGACTTCGTTCTGTGCACCTCCTACCGTATATCGCTTCATGATTCGTGAGGACCTGAGCAAATACGACCTCTCGAAACTTGAATACTGCACAACAGCGGGCGAGGCTCTCAACCCTAATGTATTCATGGAGTGGAAGGAGAAGACTGGTATCATGATTTACGAGTCGTATGGTCAGACTGAGACAACCCTCGTTCTTGGTACATATCCTTATGTTAAACCTCGTCCGGGTGCTATGGGTGTGCCAAATCCTCAGTATACTGTCGATGTTCTCAACAATGAGGGCAAGCATTGCCAGCCAGGAGAGCAGGGACGATTGGTAATCCGCACTGACAATGGCAAACCTCTTGGCCTGTTCAAGGAATACTATCGCAATCCTGAACTGACAGAGGAACAGCATCACAACGGAATCTACTTCACTGGTGATATTGTTTATACCGACGAGGATGGATACTATTGGTTCGTTTCGCGTGCCGATGATGTAATCAAGAGTTCGGGCTATCGCATTGGTCCTTTCGAGGTGGAGTCGGCTCTTATGAGCCACCCTGCTGTCATCGAGTGTGCCATCACTGGTGTTCCTGACGATATTCGTGGTATGGTGGTAAAGGCTACCATCGTCCTTACAGATGATTACAAGGGACAGGAAGGTGCAGAACTCATCCACGAACTGCAGGATCATGTGAAGCGCGAGACTGCTCCTTACAAGTATCCTCGTGTCATCGAGTTCGTTGACGAACTGCCAAAGACTATATCGGGCAAGATTCGTCGCGTAGAAATACGCGAGAAGGATGCCCAATAACGCATCTCTCATTTATCATCTCTCATTTATCATTTAGGCCTTAGGTCGCAGCTCATTTAGGCCACTGGCCGCAAAAACATGGAACGAATAGTAATAAAGGTTGGTTCAAATGTCCTGACTACCGACAAGGGCAAATTGGACATCACACGACTCTCGGCACTGGTTGATCAGATAGCGTGGCTCAAAGAACATCGCTATGAGGTTATTCTTGTGTCCTCGGGTGCTGTGGCTTGTGGTCGCAGCGAACTTCGTGTGGAGTATGCCCTCGACTCCGTAGAACAGCGACAGTTGTTCTCGTCAATAGGACAGGTGAAACTCATCAACCACTACTATGACCTCTTCCGCGAATATGGCATTCATATCGGTCAGGTGCTCACTATGAAGGAGAATTTCCAGGAGGGTGAGCAATACGACAATCAGCGTGCGTGTATGGAGGTTATGCTCGACAATGGCGTCATTCCTATCGTCAACGAAAACGATACGGTTTGTGTCACTGAGTTGATGTTTACCGACAATGACGAACTCTCTGGCTTGATTGCCAAGATGATGAATGCCCGAACACTGGTACTGCTGTCGAATATTGATGGCATCTACACGGGCAATCCTTCCGACCCAGAGAGTGAGGTCATACGCTCCGTTGCTCCTGATACCGACTTGAGCCAGTATATACAAACTGCCAAGAGTTCTGCGGGCAGAGGTGGCATGGAGTCAAAATACAACACTGCGCGTGAGACTGCAAATGCAGGCATTCGTGTCATCATTGCTAATGGTAATCGTGCAAACATCCTGCCTGATGTACTGACTAGTCCTGAAACTACAGTTCACACAATATTCATTCCAGCAACATAAGCATGGCAAATCCACTCTTCGAATCAACAAAAAACGCAAGTTATTCCATCTCGGGCATTAGCGATGAGAAGCGGAATGCTGTACTTTGCAAAGTCGCCGATGCCATTATTGTAAATACTCATCTGTTGCTCGAGGCTAACAGTCGCGATTTGGCAAAGATGGATTCTGCAAATCCGCTCTACGACCGTCTGCAACTAACTGCCGACCGTCTGGCGGGCATTGCCAACGATATGCGCAATGTGGCGACTCTTCCTTCGCCTCTGGGACATATCACTTGCGACAATACTCTTCCCAACGGGCTTCATCTCCGTAGGATTTCTGTTCCGTTCGGTGTGATTGGCATGATTTACGAGGCTCGCCCGAATGTATCGTTCGATGTGTTCTCGCTGTGTTTCAAATCAGGCAACGCATGTGTACTCAAAGGCGGAAAGGATGCTGATGAATCCAATCGTACCATTGTGGCACTCATCAAGCAGATTCTCTCTGAGGAGGGTATCAATCCAGACATCGTCAATCTCCTTCCCGCTACTCACGAGGCTACTGCCGAGATGCTCAATGCCGTGGGATATATTGACCTCTGCATCCCTCGTGGGGGAAAGAAACTAATTGAGTTCGTACGTGACAATGCTCGTGTGCCTGTCATTGAGACTGGTGCTGGCGTTGTGCATACATATTTCGACAAGGATGGCGACCTCGAAAAGGGAAAGGCTATTGTCAACAACGGTAAAACGCGTCGCGTGTCGGTTTGTAATGCTCTCGACTGCCTGTTGGTTCATCGCGACAGACTAAGCGACCTTGATGAACTGCTCTCGCCTATGGAAGGTAAGGTGGAGTTCCACTACGACAACTACGGAAAAGAATGGATGTCGCACAACCTCTCTATCTGCATTGTCGATTCGCTTGAACAGGCTTTGAGTCATATCCGTCGTTACAGTTCGGGGCATTCTGAGGCTATCATCACCGAAAACCCTACAACGGCAGAGATATTCCAACAGCAGGTGGATGCAGCTTGTGTCTATGTAAATGCCCCTACATCATTCACTGATGGTGCGCAGTTTGGACTTGGTGCAGAGATTGGCATCTCTACCCAGAAACTCGGTCCTCGCGGTCCTATGGCACTCAATGAGATGACCACCTACAAATGGCTCATCGATGGCAATGGGCAAACAAGAAAATAGTTTTAACGAAGAAATTGCTAAATTGCTAAATTGTAAAATTATAAAATTGTAAATGAAATCATTTCTTAATGTACAAGATCTCGGCAATTTGAATGCTGCCCTCAAAGAGGCACTCGAAATCAAAGCCGACCGTTTCAAATACGACACTCTCGGTAAGAACAAGACTCTGCTGATGGTGTTCTTCAACAACTCGCTTCGTACTCGCCTCTCCACACAGAAGGCGGCAATGAACCTTGGCATGAATGTCATTGTGCTTGATGTGAATGCCGGTGCTTGGAAACTGGAGACTGAACATGGCGTCATCATGGATGGAGACAAGAGCGAACATCTCCTTGAGGCTATTCCTGTAATGGCTTCATTCTGCGATATTATCGGCATTCGCTCGTTCGCAGGACTGAAGGACCGCGACTACGACTATGCCGAGACGGTGTTCAATCAGTTTGTTCAATATTCCGGCAAACCTGTCTTCGCTATGGAGACAGCAACCGTTCATCCTCTTCAGGCTTTTGCAGATTTGATTACAATCGAAGAACACAAAACCGTGAAGCGTCCTAAGGTGGTGCTTACTTGGGCTCCTCATTGCCGTTGTCTGCCTCAGGCTGTGCCAAACTCTTTCGCAGAGTGGATGAATGCTGCTGATGTGGATTTCGTCATCACTCATCCAAAAGGCTACGATCTTGATCCTAAGTTTGCGGGCAATGCGAAGGTGGAATACGACCAGAAGAAGGCTTTCGAGGGTGCTGATTTCATCTATGCAAAGAACTGGAGTTGTCCGGGCGTTGTCAATCCTGAGGACTATGGCAAGAACATCCTTCCTTTTGGTGAGGCAGAGGCCAACAGTTGGACTGTTGACGAGGAGCACATGAGTTGGACAAACAATGGAAAGTTCCTCCACTGTCTACCTGTTCGTCGTGGGCTCATCGTTAGCGATGGCGTTATTGAAAGCGAGAACAGTCTTGTTATCCCAGAGGCAGCCAACCGCGAGATTTCCGCACAGGTTGTCATCAAGCGAATCTTGGAAAGTCTTTAATCACATCTATCATACAACGAATAACAGCGGGGGCCTACAATAGGATCCCGCTTATTTTTTGAATTGATAATAACGATAGCAAGCGTCTGAAACACACTATAGACACAAGCCATAAGAAAGATGACACACTTCAATGGATTATGGGTAAATTTGCGGAAAAACAAGCACAACTATGAATCTTATCGTTTTCTTCTGTACGGTTATCGTTTTTTCGTTCACTCTTTATATATATTATCATTTCATAGATAGAAACAAATAATTGCTATCGGTATTGATAATAATAAATATCGTTAATAATCATAGATATCAATACTCAAGTATAACTCTTTTTTGTAAATTTGCACTATAGTATTATTGCAAGATTAAAAGCCAACATGGAATTAAGACATTTGCGTTATTTCCAGAAAATAGCGGAACTAAGCAGTTTCTCTGAAGCCTCGCGTGCGTTGAACATAACACAAAGCACTCTTTCACAACAGACAAAGAAACTTGAAGACGAACTGGGAGTGACTCTCTTCCAACGCGACTCACATCATGTTCAACTTACTGATATCGGCGAGGCAATACTGCCTGCTGTTGAGAAAATCCTGAGCGATGCCAATACATGCATCAACATTATCCATGATGTGAGGGACCTCGGCATTGGCAGTCTTACTATTGGTGCAACGCAATCGTTCACTCCACTGTTGAGAGAAACCGTCATTGATTTCACCAAGCAGTTTCCGGGAATAAAACTCAACATTGTCTGCAAACAGATGGAAGAACTGATGTCAATGCTCGACAAACGCGAAATCGACATCGCTCTTTGCTATCGCCCGTCAATGCCGATGTACGATTCCATCTGCACTCAGAAATTGTTTGTTTCCTCATTATGCGTTGTAGTGGCAGACACTCATCCGTTGGCTTCAAGAAAGGAAATTGATATCAACGACTTGCAGAAACTGTCGCTCGTTCTGCCGGAGAAAGGTACACAGGCACGCAACACCTTTGATATGATAATATCTGGAATGAACCTTGATTTGAATGTTCATATCGAGATGACCGAGATAAACATGCTTCTGGATATTGTTCAAGGAACGCGCTTTGCAACTCTTGTATCACAGATTACAACAATCAATCGCACAGGACTGAAAGCCATTCCACTAAAGATGGAAGGGGTAAGCATGGAAGGTTCAATCCATTATCGCCGTGATACATATATGAAAAAAGCCACTAAGCAATTCCTTGAAATGCTTAGTGACCATAATTCCTACGGATTAGCCCTTCTTTCTTTGTAAACACCTAAGAGCGCCTCAATAGCATCCATATCGTTGTCATAGGCCGACAGCAAGACAATATCGTTCTTGCCGAGTTTTGCATTATCACTACCCGCCTCCAGAAAATTCTCCTTCGAGTGAAGAATGCACTTGATGTCGAATTCGCGTTTCAGGATGTTTTTTATCTCAGCAATACTGAACCCGATAACCTGATCGTTCAACACCTCGATTGTGGCATTCTGCTGAGGAGAACCTTCACGATGAAGGACCCTCAGCATCTTTGCCTGAACCTTATCAATCCAATTCATTATTAATTAATTATATCAGAGCTATTCAGATTAATACCCTTCACTATTCTAATCAATCCTATTAGAATCTTTCACATGTTTGATTCTCCACTCGGTTCCTACTACCAAGGCTACAAGGATTACAATCCCAATGCCAATCCAGAAAATTGTCGGTGTCATATTATTTTTCTTAGTTTGTTGATGAAATAAATTTGTAATTCTTTTATTGATTGCAAATTTACACAACAAGAACAACACCTACAACAATTATCAATGGATAGAAACAATACTCATTCCGCAATAGCAATTATAAGTATACGTGATAGTAGTTACCTCTATGACCTTCATCAGTTGGTCACATATGGAAGATCTATGGAGGATTGAAGAGACATCTTCCATAGTATAAACCACTGAAAACCAATGTATTACAGGCAAATATGGAAGAATGGAGGATTTTTCGTCCAATTCATTTAGTATAGAAATCCGTCCGACAGAATAGCATTGAAATGAGCCGGTCATTCCATTGGAATGAAGAGGTCATTTAAGTGGAATGAGATGGTCATTTAACTGAAATGAGGTGGTTATTTTCTTAGGAATACGCAAAGGCGGAGGAGGAGTTTGTGCGTCCAGACAACAATCATGGCAAAACCTACGCGCGTGGTGACAATCCAAAAGGCAGAGATGCCTGTGAGGGCAAAGACAATAGTATCTTCCAAAAGGGAGTGGTTCATGATGAGATGATAGTTCACATCATTGGCTTCTTGTTTCGTGATGATTCCGCGCTCCTCCAATTCCAACATCACTGCCGATCCATAACTGATGCCTAACACATTGCCCACCAGCCACATATATGCCGCACTATCGGGCAACCCAAATACTGTCATCAACGGCGAAAGGAAACGCGAAATAAGCCGTATGAGATTATACTCCTCGAGCAATCGCTGCACTACCATCAGGGCATAGATGATGAGAAACACCATTACGCCCATCTTCAACTGCGATAATGCCCACACCTGCACGACCTCAAGAAACGAACTGTCGGCCGGCGCTCCCATATAGATATAATCGCCAGAAATCTCGGGCAACACCTTATTTAAATATAACGCGCACACGAAAGCCATCAGGATTCGTATGACACACATTTTCCAAAACGAAGAACCGGTTTTCCTGTTCACTGCACACTCCATCGGAAGGGCGTGACAAAGGGCTATCATAAGACCGAGGATAGTGGCTTGGCGCAAAGTCAATGGTATCGCCATCATTGCAGCAATACCGGCATAGGTACCGGCTGCTGCTCCCGAAAGAAAAATCACTGCCGACGAACCCGGCAGACCTAAATACTGAAAGATTGGATTAAGATACCCGGCAAGCCACGCCAGAACTCCCCAAAACTGCAACAAGGCGACAGTGAGGGAGATGGGAATCATCAGTTTGAGCAACCACGAAGCACTCTTCCAAGAGGGAAGAAGAGCCGCACTAAGGCAAGACGACAGTTTTTCTTTTAATTCCATCGTATGTATTTACTGCCATAGTGATAGTATCGCCCGCCTCGTAGTCTTTTGCAAGTGAAAGACTCAGATACGAGGTGTAGGTGTAGTATTCAGGTACCCCATTCTGCTTGTGGTAGAGAGTATAATAGATATGACGGCCCACAATAGAATCCTGACACACGCCCAGCACCTGTTTGGCATCAGCATTTTCGGCATCAACACCAACAAGAAGTTTCAACGCGAGATTGAGATAAGAACCATTGTGACTGACCCACATACTCTCCCACCCCGTTGGGTCGGTAACGAGCGGTTTGTCCTTCGTAGGCTTGAACGGAGTGCAAACATTGACCATCTTCAGATTAAATAACTCGACATCGGCATTTCGTGGTTCTTTGTAATAAACCAACGAACGATATGTGGTGTCAGCCTTCAGTCCTTCGACAGCAATGAGTTTCTTCAGCGTCACCTCTTTGTTGTCGTCAGTGACGAACGAAGCAATCTCTCCCTTTGTGTTAGTCTTTATCTCTGCGAAATCTGCACGCAGATAAGAATAGTCACCATCGCCATCCTCATAAGACTCCTGCGTGCAGGAAGCAAGAACCACCAAACCCATCACAACTATCAAGACTGCGAAACCAAGGGAGGCGTATTTCTTTTTTATTAATGACATGATGACTTTTCGTTTTATTATTTTGTTGCTTCGAGGTAGTTGCGCAGAGGGTTTGCATACATAGTAAGCATACGCTCTGTGAGGAATGCCTCATCCTTCTCTGGGATATCAATCTTTGCCAACTGTCCCTTCAGATACTCATCAAAGCGCTTCTCGTCTTCGAGGGTATAGTGGTCGGAATAATTGCGATTGTCGTTGAGACGGTCAAGGGCAATATAGTTGTTTGGGAAGAGATGATAATGACTATGGATTGCCTTGTCCATGCGGCGAGCCACCTCCTGATAGAAGTCCTGACTACCGAGGTCATCGAGTTCGTCAATCCATTCGTTTATACAACGCGATGTGATATATTTCACACGGCCTTTATAACCGAAAATACCAGTCTTCATATTATCGAGGTCGTCCTGACGGCTCTTCTTGAACGAAGGATTATCGCGCTTCAACTGGAACTCCATTGCCTTGAGATAGTCGCAAGGGTCGTATTCGTAGCTGATGGTAAGAGGTACGATGTTCAAGTCGCGCAGTGCCTCAAGATGAGTACCATCATATCCAAGAGCAAGCATCTTGAGAACCGACTCCTGGGTATTGTCGGAAGAATCCTTCGCACGACCTTCGCGCTGTGCTATCCAAAGATGATGGCCATTATTATGAATCACATAATGGATATATTCACTCATGTGAATGGAACTCTTCATCATTTCCTTTGGAGTAAGCGAACGACGGACGGTAAATGAACCGCACAGTTTCACGAGAGTACGAATCCAAGGATAGATGAGGAGGTTGTCGCCAATGGCAATCTCGCAGGTAGTAGGAGAACCCGTTTTCAAGAGCATATAGTCGAGAACAGCCGAGTCAAGGACAATGTCGCGATGATTGCTAATGAAGGTATAGTGGTTATCCCAGGTTATTGATGGTTCGACAGTGATATCACAACCATCGGTAGCCTTATGGAGAAGCCACCTGACAGCAGGTTTCATGAAACGCTTCTGGAAATCGAGGATTGTGTCGATGCCCAGAAAACCGACTCTTAGCACTCCGTGTCGGATGAACGGAGGCAGCCAAGGGGCAAAACCCTTGAGGATGAGTTTGAACTGGCGGTCCTTCAGCAACGAACGGAGTGCAGGTTGAACCTCACCCGGCGCATAAGGACGAATATCATCAAAATCGGATAGTGTTGCCATTACCTTTTTGGTGGTTAAGGGTTAAAACTGGTTCTCAACGATTGAGGCAAGTATCTCGCTGATATCAAGACCTGCAGCACGAACCTGCTGAGGGATGAGCGATGTAGCAGTCATACCCGGAGTAGTGTTGATTTCAAGCATATTGATGAAATCATTACCCTCGGCATCCTTTGTGATGATATAGTCAACACGAGCAATACCATTGCAATGAAGGATGTTGTATATACGCTCAGTTTCTTCTGCCACACGAGCAGCAGTCTCAGGCGACAGACGAGCCGGAGTAATCTCCTGCACCTGTCCCTTGTACTTAGCGTCATAGTCGAAGAACTCGTTCTCGCTGACAATCTCGGTTGCAGGCAGAACGGTTGTCTTGCCATTAACACAGAAACAGCCCTGAGCCAATTCTACACCATCCATGAAAGCCTCAACCATCACCTCGTCGTTCTGACCGAATGCCATCTCAAGAGCTGGAGCGATATCGGCAACCGACTTCACCTTACTGACACCGAAACTACTGCCATCGGCTGTTGGCTTGATGAAACAAGGAAGACCGAGTTCTGCAATGATTTCCTCGTCAGTAGGACGGTTCTTGTCGTTCTTGCGAAGAAGGATTGACTTAGCCACATTAATGCCAAAACTACGGAGATAGTTGTTTAGCATGAACTTATCGAAGGTGAGAGCCTCAACAAGTACTCCACTTGTAGAATAAGGAATGTGGAGGAGTTCGAAATAACCCTGCATCACGCCATTCTCGCCAGGAGCTCCATGGATTGTGATATAGACATAGTCAAACCCACGCTTCTCGCCATCAACAGTGTAAGAGAAATCGTTGAGGTCGATTTTTGCGCGGTCGGTATCGTTGAGATGTACCTGCCAGTCGAGACCTTTCACCTCAACCAACTTTACATCATATTTTACTTTGTCAAAAAAGGAGTAGAGTCCTGCTCCCGAACGCATGGAAACTCCATATTCAGAGGAGTCACCACCGCATAAAATTGCTATTCTTTTCATTTTTCAAATGTATCTTTTGTGGTTCCTTTTACATAACCACGCCATTTTTCTATTAGGTTGCCCAAATCCTCTGGAAGGTCGGATGTGAAATCCATCTGTTGCTTAGTCTTTGGATGCACGAAACCGAGTGTGCGGGCATGAAGAGCCTGACGAGGACAGAGATTGAAGCAGTTCTGGATGTAAGCTTTATACGATGAACTGCGTTCACCACGAAGAATCTCCATTCCTCCATATCGCTCATCTGCAAAAAGCGGATGACCAATATGCTTCATGTGAGCACGAATCTGATGAGTACGACCTGTCTCGAGAATACACTCCACAAGAGTGACATAACCGAAACGCTCAATAACCTTATAATGAGTCACTGCCGGTTTGCCAATGCCCGAATCAGGCGATGTGACAGTCATTCGAAGGCGGTCCTTTGGATCGCGGGTAATGTTACCCTCAATGCGCCCCTCGTCCTCAACGAAATGTCCCCATACAAGGGCATTGTACGAACGATGAGTTGTCTTATTGAAGAACTGAGCACCGAGCGATGTCTTTGCCTCTGGAGTCTTTGCAATGACGAGAAGTCCACTCGTGTCCTTATCAATACGATGAACCAGTCCCACCTCAGGATCGTTAGGATCGTAGGAAGGAAGATCGCGGAAATAATAAGCAAGAGCGTTGACAAGCGTACCGGTGAAGTTGCCCACACCAGGATGCACGACAAGTCCTGCCGGTTTGTTGATAACCAGCACTTCCGAATCTTCGTAAACTACATTCAGTGGAATATTCTCAGGGAGAATGGATGTGTCATGACGAGGACGGTCGAGCATTAATGTGACCACATCTCCCGCGCGTACCTTATAGTTACTCTTTACGGGACGGTCGTTCACATGTACGAATCCGGCATCAGCAGCCTTCTGTATTCTGTTTCGTGAAGAATGCTGCAGTTTCTCGACCATGAACTTGTCAACACGAGTTGGCACCTGTCCCTGATCGGCAACAAGTCGGAAATGCTCGTAGAGCGACGGTTCGAGGTCGTCGTTCTCTTCCTCTATGTTTGCGATGTTCTCGTCAATCATATTTATGGAACTTCAACAAAGTCGTCGAAATCAACCTCCTCTTCGTGTGTCTCTTCGGCTCTGTCTATTTTGTAATCAATGTATTGCACTGAGTCTTCGGCAGAAAGCATACCATTACCCACCTGAAGCACAATCGTCTTGCTGATAGGAATACGGTCGCCCGTTGCCTTTGAAACGCCATCAACAGTGATGCCATACACCCAGTCCTTCTCGCCTTCAACAAACTGAGGCATACCCAGTTTGAAGCCCATGGCCTTGAGTTTAGCCATTGCCTCACGCGAAGAACAGTTGCCCGCAATGTCAGGCAGAGTGAGGGTTGGAGTGCTCGAAGCATTCACAATGATGTTGATATGGTGACCCGGTTTCACTCTGACACCAGCCATTGGCGATTGTTCAAGAACACAATCGGCAGGAAGTTCCTTGACATAACCCGTATCGCCAACTACAACATCAAGTCCCGCGTCCTCAAGAATACGGCGAGCATCGACCATTGACTTATGGCGAACATCCGGTATCAGAACCGACTGTCCATGACGAGTGTAGATGTTGAGTCCGAACTTTAGAAACAGGCACAACAAAACGATGACACCACCCATTGCGAGGATGTTGCCCCAGAGATAACGACTCTTGAACTTGTTCACAAACTCTGACAATCTCATTGATAATTTTTGCTAATTAACACAAAAAGCAGCAATCCGCCTTGATAAAAGACTGATGCTGCTTTTTGTCGTCGTGAGTGACGGAACCTGTGCTAAGTAAAGATTACTTACCGTGGTTCTCGCTTGATACTGTGAGCTTCTTGCGGCCATGTGCACGACGGTTAGCCAGTACGCGACGACCATTCTTAGTTGCCATTCTCTCACGGAAACCGTGCTTGTTTACACGGCGGCGGTTGTGTGGCTGAAATGTTCTTTTCATCTTTCTATATTTATTTAATAATTAGCATATGTTTATCGGAAATGATTTCGCAACCATTCCAATTCGGACTGCAAAATTACTCATTTCTTTTGAAATAACCAAGAATTATTCGATTTTTAGTCACTTTTTCTTCATTTTTTTCATATTTCCCAAAGATTATTCGTAACTTTGCACCCGAAAATAACAATAATAACAAAAAAATATAGTATTAATATGATTGGATGCGAAGACATTAAGAAAGGCGTAGCTATCCGTATGGACGGCTACATTTGGGTTTGTATTGATTTCCAGCACATCAAGCCAGGTAAGGGTAACACCGTAATGCGTTGTAAGTTTAAGAATGTAGTTGACGGTCGCGTACTCGAGCGTACATGGAATGTAGGTTTCAAGCTTGAGGATGTTGTTATCGAGCACCGTGACTATCAGTACCTCTACAAGGAGGGCGAGGACTTTATCTTCATGAGCCTCGAGACATACGAGCAGGCTCCTATCGCTAAGGACCTCATCACAGGCGTTGAGTTTATGAAGGAGAACGATATCGTGACTGTTGTTTCTGATACAACTGACGGTACTGTACTCTATGCTGAGATGCCTATCAAGACAAACCTCCGCATTGCTCACAGCGAGCCAGGTATCAAGGGCGATACAGCAACAAACACTCTGAAGCCTGCTACTCTCGAGACTGGCGTTGAGATTCGTGTTCCTCTCTTCATCAATGAGGGTGACCTTATCACAGTTGACACTCGTGACGGTAGTTATGTAGGTCGCGTAAAGGAATAATCATTTCCCGCATAGCGGACTTGAATACATTAGCGGAAAGCAAAGAAAGTCCGCCCTTAATTGGGAGGAGAACTCTCTTTGTTTTTCGCTTTTTCATTTTTTCGTTTGTAAAACAACATCACTCTTCACTAATATATGCGTTATTCCGTTATTGTCCCTGTCTTCAATCGCCCTGACGAGGTTGACGAATTATTAGAGAGCCTCACTCATCAGTCGTTTACCGACTTTGAGGTTGTCATCGTCGAGGACGGCAGCAGTGTGCCTTGTAAGGAGGTGTGCCAGAAATACGAGCAGACGCTCAATATAAAGTATTTCGACAAGCCAAACTCCGGACCAGGTCAGAGTCGTAATTATGGAGCAGAGCGAGCATCGGGCGAATATCTTTTGATTCTCGACAGTGATGTTGTACTACCTGAGGGTTATCTGCTGGCGATTGAGGACGAACTTCAGCGAGAAGATGCTGATGCTTTCGGCGGACCGGATGCAGCACATTCGTCATTCACCGATACACAGAAGGCAATCTCCTACTCCATGACCTCGTTCTTCACCACAGGTGGCATTCGTGGAGGCAAGAAGAAACTCGATAAGTTCTACCCTCGTTCGTTCAACATGGGAATTCGCAAGGAGGTTTACGCGAAGTTGGGCGGTTTCTCGAAGATGCGATTCGGTGAGGATATTGACTTCTCCATCCGTATCTTCAAGGCCGGTTGCAAGTGTCGTCTATTCCCAGAGGCATGGGTATGGCACAAGCGCCGCACTGACTTCCGCAAATTCTGGCGACAGGTATATAATTCAGGTATCGCGCGTATAAACCTTTATAAGAAATATCCAGAGTCGCTAAAGGTGGTTCATCTCCTGCCTGCGGTATTCACTATTGGCACAATCGTAGCCATCCTATTAGGAGTAATCGGGGTGTTGAGCATTCTTAGCGTTATCGGCTATTGGGGCGTATTAGGTTTCATCGGTCCTATCGGATTGTTGCTTTATTGCCTCATCATCTTTATTGATTCCAAGCGACTCAACAAGAGCGGAAAAGTAGGTTTACTCTCTATTCCTGCTGCCTTTGTGCAACTCGGAGGCTATGGTTGCGGATTTCTCTCGGCATGGTGGAAACGCTGTGTCTGTGGAAAGGATGAATTCCAGGCATACGAAAAGACTTTCTATAAGTAAAGAGTTTTATGGACGAAAGAAGATCAATAGCCAACTGGGCAGAAGAAGACCGACCTCGCGAGAAACTCCGCGACCTTGGTCCTGAGGCATTGACAAAAGCCGAACTGCTTGCCATCCTTATTGGTTCGGGCACACCAAAGAAAAGTGCCGTTGAACTGATGCAGGATGTGCTTCACGACTGTAACGAGAACCTCAACGCCCTCGGCAAGATGTCCATTCGCGAACTGACCCACTACAACGGTATAGGCGAGGCAAAGGCGATAACAATCCTTGCCGCCTGCGAATTAGGCAAGCGTCGTGCTCGCGAGCGTGCAGAGCAACGCGAGGACATGAGTTCGGCTCGTCTCATCTACGAATATATGCACTCTCACATGCAGGACCTCGATGTAGAAGAGGCATGGGTGCTGCTGATGAACCAGAATTTCAAACTCATCAAAGCACAGCGCATCTCCCATGGAGGAATAAGCGAAACATCCGTTGATGTGCGACTCGTATTGAAAGAGGCTCTGCTCTGCAATGCCACAATCCTCGCACTCTGCCACAACCACCCAAGTGGAGGAACCCGTCCAAGTGGTGATGACGACCGATTGACACAGAAAGTGAAGAAAGCATGCGAGGTGATGCGAATTTATTTCCTCGACCATATAATAGTAACCGACGGTGACTACTACAGTTACCGCGAGAATGGCAAAGTATAATAATGACACAAGAAGAAAAATTACATATTGAAGAGCGTATCGTAGAGGTCCTGAAGACCGTCTACGACCCTGAAATCCCTGTTGACATCTACAGTCTCGGTCTTATCTATAAGATTGATTTGCAGGACGATGGCACATTGGATGTAGACATGACACTGACTGCTCCCGGCTGTCCTGCTGCCGATTTCATCATGGAGGATGTACGCCTGAAACTCGACACCCTCGATGGTGTAAAGTCTTCAAACATCAACCTTGTCTTCGAACCTGAATGGGACAAGTCAATGATGTCCGAAGAAGCAAGGATTGAACTCGGATTCGATTAATTCATTTTATCATTTAGGCGAAGCCGCACTTATGAAACCAATATACTTTATCTCTGATGCCCATCTCGGTTCATGGGCACTCGAACATCGCAGAACACAAGAGCGCAGACTTGTTCGTTTCCTTGACGAAATAAAGAACAAGGCCGCTGCTGTGTATATGCTTGGCGATATGTTCGACTTCTGGTATGAATGGAAGTATGTAGTGCCAAAGGGATACACCCGTTTTCTCGGAAAGATTGCCGAACTGACGGATATGGGTGTAGAAGTGCATTACTTCACCGGCAACCACGACATCTGGGCGTTCGATTATCTCGAGCGCGAATGTGGCGTGATATTACATCACGAACCACTCACCACCGACCTCTACGGCAGTTTGTTCTACCTTGCTCACGGTGATGGCATGGGCGATCCGGATAAGGGTTTCAAACTCATACGCAAGGTTTTCCACAGTAAGGTTTGCCAATGGATGTTCGCCAACTTGCTCCACTCCGACTGGGCAATGAAGTTCGGCCAGACTTGGGCTAAGCACAGTCGTCTGAAGCGTCCTGATGGCAAGGAGCCACCTTATATGGGTGAAGACAAGGAACATCTCGTGCTCTACACCAAGGAGTATATGCAGTCACATCCCGACATCGATTTCTATATCTACGGACATCGTCACATAGAACTCGACCTTATGCTCACCCACAAGACTCGAATGATGATTCTGGGCGACTGGATAAGCGAATTCACATACGCTGTATGGGATGGCGAGAAACTGTTTATGGAGAATTACATTGAAGGCGAGAGCCAACTTTAATGACTTTTGTTCAATTTTTATAATTATTTGTTCGTTATTGATAATTGTTTAGGTCATATTTCATTACCTTTGCAAACAACGAAATAAACCAAAAACATAACAGAAAATGAAAAATCTCAAAAGTCTTTTACTTTTAGCCTTTGTTGCGCTGAATATTCAGACAGCATTCGCACAGAAGCACGACTTCGCCTGGTGGTATCGCTTTGAACAGCAGAACAAGGAACTCGGTGCTCCTGCCAAAGGCGAGAAGCGCGTCGTATTCTTCGGCAACTCCATCACAGAATACTGGCCTTACAAGCATGGTGACTGGTTCAAGGAGAACAATATCATCGGTCGTGGTATCGGTGGACAGACAACCTACCAGTTCATGCTCCGTTTCTATGACGATGTAATCAACCTCCAGCCTAAAATCGTTGTCATCAATGGTGCTATCAACGACATCGCTGAAAACACAGGTGCTTACAACGAGCAGCACACCTTCGACAACATTGTGTCAATGGTAGAGATGGCTCGTCAGAACAAAATCACTGTTGTACTCACTTCACTTCTTCCTGCTCATGCCTTCAACTGGCATCCAGGCATCGAAGATCCAATGGGCAAGGTGCGCAGCCTTAACAAACTCATTGAGGCTTATGCTAAGAAGAACAAGATTATCTATGTTGATTACTTCTCTGCAATGGTAAAAGAGGATGGCACCCGTATGCGCGAAGACCTCGCCGACGATGGAGTACACCCAACAGAGAAGGGTTACGAAATCATGGAATCAATGATTCTCCCAATTGTGAACAAACTCCGTAAATAAGCCACTTGCGGCATAACAAAAAACAGATTCATTATGAAAAAATATATTCTTTCATTTGTTTTGCTTGCAGTGTCAAGCATCGCGTTTGCACAGAAGCATGACTTTGCCCTTATAGATGCCTATGGCGATCAGAACCGCGAAATCGGTTTGCCAAAGAAAGGTGAGAAGCGTGTTGTATTCATGGGCAACTCCATCACATGGAACTGGGTTCGTTTCCATGGTGATTGGTTCAAGGAGAATGGTTTCTACGGTCGTGGTATCAGTGGCCAGACTTCATATCAGTTCCTACTCCGTTTCCGCGAGGATGTGATCAAACTCCAACCAAAGGTTGTTGTCATCAACTATGGTACAAACGATATCGCCGAGAATACCGGTGCTTACAACGAAGAGCACACCTTCAACAACATCAAGGCAATGTGCGACATGGCTCGTTACAACAAGATTAAGGTCATTCTCTGCTCTACTCTCCCTCACAAGGGCTTCGGATGGAATCCAAACATCAAAGATGCAATGCAGAAAATTCGCAGTCTCAACGCTCGAGTTAAGGAGTATGCAAAGGCAAACAAAATCCAGTATGTAGATTATTTCTCGGCAATGGTTTCGGCCGATGGAACACAGATGCGTCCGGAACTTTCTGAGGATGGCGTACATCCAAACATGGATGGCTATGCCATCATGGAATCATTGATCATGCCTGCTATCAAGAAGGTTAGATAAAACTGACATTCCCACATAAAAACAACAACTCCCGCAGTCTTTTACGATTACGGGAGTTTTTTTGTATGTTATTGCTATTTACAGAACTTCTGGCAACTGATACAGTTTGATACCGTTCGAACCTTTTATTAGGATGTAACAACCTTGTGGCTGGTTTTCTGCAATGGCAGCCTTCACCTCTTCCACATTGTGGAAGCAACGGAACTCATTGCGTGTCTTCATAAACTCTTCGCCGACAAGCCACACTGTAGGGAACTCATACTCTTCCAAAAGGGCAACGATCATCTGATGCTCATCGGCCGACGAATCACCCAACTCGCGCATATCACCAAGAATAAGCATCTTTGGAGCATCAACATCCATCATACGGAAGTTCTCAATGGCTGCGGCCATACTGGTTGGGTTGGCGTTGTAGGCATCCACAACGAGGTGATTCTTTGCTGTCACGGTCAACTGAGAGCGGTTATTCGATGGTGTGTAGTTTTCAAGTGCGTGGACAATCTGTTCATCGCTGACTCCGAAATGACGACCAACACTGATAGCAGCCAACACATTCACCATATTGTAGGCACCAATCAATTTCGTTCTTACAACAAGCCCATCTTCTGTCGTAACCTCCACGAAAGGATCGCACTTCGACACCCTACCTGCAACATAAGCCTTTGTCTTCACGCCTCTCTCCTCTGCCATCTCGCAAAGATCAGCATCCTGCGTATTGAGGAACACGAAAGGCGCTTCCGAATCTTCACTCTTCACTATATAATCATAGAGTTCGCCCTTTGTCTGCTTCACTCCTTCAAACGAACCGAATCCTTGAAGGTGGGCACGACCAACATTGGTAATAAGTCCACAGGTTGGTTCGGCTGTTTCCACGAGTGTCTTGATATCTCCTGGGTGACTTGCACCCATCTCTACAACGGCAATCTCATGCTCCTTGGTAAGACGGAACAAGGTCTTTGGCACACCGACATCATTATTGAAGTTGCCTTGTGTAAACATCACATTATATTTCTCGCTGAGCACTGCCGAGAGCAATTCCTTCGTAGTGGTCTTGCCGTTTGTGCCAGTGATGCCTATTACCGGAATATCAAACTGGCGGCGATGCTCGCGAGCAAGGTTCTTGAAAGTCTGCAATGCGTCATAAACAAGAATCAGACGTTCATCGTGAGCCTCATCATATACATTCTTATCATCAATGATGGCATAAGCACAACCCTTTTCGAGGGCGCTCACTGCATATTTGTTTCCATCGAACGACTCACCCTTGAGGGCAAGGAAAATACTACCCTCCGGACAATCACGACTATCGGTTGTGATTACCGGATGCTGTTTGTATAACTCGTAAAGTTGCTTGATATCCATATAATCTTTGATTTTGCTTTGCAAAAGTAATCATTTTCCGGGAAAAAGACTTGGGACTTTCAAAAATTATTTCTAATTTTGCAAGAAAGAGCGCAAAAGACATCAAGTTTACTTGATTTCTTATGTCGAGTGACGGCAAAATCTCTATAAGATATTTTGTAGACAATGAACGAAAAAAGGAATTTTTCGATAAATATCCGAGGTGATAAGAAGGTATTCCACGGTCCTCTGGTGATGGGAATCCTGAATGTCACCCCCGATTCCTTTTTTGACGGAAGCCGAAAGCAAACCGAACTGGAGATTGCTGAGCGTGCCAATGCCATCGTTCGCGAAGGTGGCAGCATGATTGATGTCGGTGCCTTCTCCACTCGCCCTGGTGCACAGGAGGTTAGCGAGGCTGAGGAGATGCGACGCCTCAGATTCGCACTCGAAATAGTTCGCCGCGAGCAACCTGATGCCATTCTTTCCATCGACACTTTCCGCCCTGATGTGGCACGAATGACAGTCGAGGAGTTTGGTGCAGACATAATCAACGATGTGTCGGAGGGTGGCATAACAGGAATCGTGGATACTCCACTCGGCGAGGAATACAAAGGTGAGATTCCGGAAATGTTCAAGATGGTGGCACATCTGAAGGTTCCCTACATCCTCATGTCAGTGCAGCCTACTCTCTCGCAGATGATTCCCGCATTCAGGAAGGAAATCGCCCTACTCCATTCACTTGGTCACGACGATATCATCCTCGACCCCGGCTACGGATTCGGCAAGACTATCGAGCAGAACTACCAAATCCTCGGCGGACAGCAGCAACTCTCGGAGTTCAACCTGCCTCTCCTCATCGGTGTGAGTCGCAAACGAATGATTTGGCAGTTGTTCGGCACTACGGCTGGCGAGGCTCTCAATGGCACTACAGCGGTAAACATCCTTGCTCTTGAGCGGGGTGGCGACATCCTTAGAGTTCACGATGTGCGCGAAGCCGTTGAAGCAGTAACAATTTACAACAAGATGATTGATGAGATGAAATAATCACGCCCTCGGGCACCTCGATTCTTCACTTTTCACTCTTAACTTTTCACTTAGAGAAAAATGTTCTTTATAAATTTCGGAATAAAAGACGCCATCGACATCCTTTGTGTGGCAACGGTACTTTACTACTTCTACCGACTGATGAAAGCCAGTCGTTCGTCGAATGTATTTACCGGTATCATGATTTTCGTGTTCTTCTGGCTCATAATGAGTCAGATTCTCGAAATGCGACTCATGGGTAGCATCATGGGCCAGTTGATTAATGTCGGTGCCATCGGTATCATCGTCCTTTTCCAGGAGGAAATCCGTAAGTTCCTCTCTAATGTTGGTTCTCATCAGCGAATGCGCCGTCTGGCGGGACTCCTTGGTGCATCAAAGAAGTCTTCTACCATCTCGCGCGACTCCATCATGCCTATCGTCCTTGCTTGTATGAGTATGTCTCGCGGAAAGGTGGGCGCACTGATTATCGTTGAGCGCGAAAACCGTCTCGACGACATCGTTGATACTGGCGACCTTGTTGATGCGAGAATCAACCAGCGTCTCATCGAGAACATCTTCTTCAAGAACTCTCCTCTCCACGATGGTGCCATGATCATCTCAAAGATGCGCATCAAGGCTGCAGGATGTATCCTCCCTGTGTCGCACGACCTCACCATTCCAAAGGAGTTCGGCCTTCGCCATCGTGCCGCAATGGGCATTTCTCAGGAGTGCGACGCCATTGCCATCGTAGTGAGCGAGGAGACAGGACGAATCACTGTGGCAATGGACGGAAAGTTCCGTCTGCGCGTATCGGCTGAGGAACTGGAGAGTATCCTCACAAAGCAATAACAAGGAATATTCAATATTAATATACATAACATAAAACAATGGATTTATTACAGCAAATTTGCGATCGTGCTCGTAGTAACAAGCAGCGTATCGTGCTCCCTGAAGCATTAGAGGAGCGTACATTGCGTGCCGCCGACAAAGCTCTTGCCGACGACTTGGCAGATCTTATCCTTATTGGCAATCCTGACGAAATCAACCGTCTGGCTGCTGAATGGGGACTCACAAACATCGGTAAGGCAACTATTGTCGACCCTGAGAACAACCCAAAGAGCGAGGAATATGCAGAACTCCTTGCCGAACTGCGTAAGAAGAAGGGCATGACTATCGAGCAGGCTCGTGAACTCGTTAAGAATCCTCTCTATCTTGGTTGTATGATCATCAAGACCGAGGGTGCTGACGGTCAGATTTCGGGTGCGCTCTCTACAACAGGCGACACTCTCCGTCCTGCTCTCCAGATCATCAAATGTGCTCCTGGCATCACTTGCGTTTCTGGTGCTATGCTCCTCATTACAAAGCAGCCTCAGTATGGCGAGAATGGTGTTCTCGTGATGGGTGATGTTGCTGTTACTCCTATGCCAGATGCTAACCAGTTGGCACAGATTGCCGTTTGTACTGCACAGACAGCAAAGAGCGTTGCTGGTTTCGAGGATCCTCGCGTGGCAATGCTTTCGTTCTCTACAAAGGGTTCTGCAAAGCACGAGGTTGTCGATAAGGTTATCGAGGCTACTGCTCTCGCTAAGGAACTTGCACCTGACCTCAAGGTTGACGGTGAGCTCCAGGCTGATGCTGCTCTCGTTCCATCTGTTGGCGAGAAGAAGGCTCCAGGTTCTGCTATTGCTGGTCATGCAAATGTTCTCGTTGCTCCATGTCTTGAGGTTGGTAACATCGCTTACAAACTCGTTCAGCGTCTTGGCGATGCCATTGCCATTGGTCCTATCCTCCAGGGTATCGCTCGTCCGGTTAACGACCTCTCTCGCGGTTGCTCTGTCGATGATATCTACTACATGGTAGCAATCACCGCTTGCCAGGCAATGGATGCTAAAAAATAGCCTACCCAAGCCCTCCCAAAAGGGAGGGATGTTTTATAGTTTCAATACATCAAAGAAAAAAATGAAAATATTAGTTTTGAACTGTGGTAGTTCATCTATCAAATACAAACTTTATGATATGACCGACAACAGCGTACTTGCTGCTGGTGGCGTTGAGCGTATCGGTATCGACGGTGCTTTTATCAAGGTTGCGATGCCTGATGGCTCAAAGAAAAAGATCATGCGCGACCTCCCTACTCACAAGGAGGGTGTAAGTCTCGTTTTCGAGTGTCTGCTCGACTCTGAGTTCGGCGCAATCAAGAGCCTTGAGGAAATCGATGCTGTTGGTCACCGTATCGTCCAGGGTGGCGACAAGTACTGTGAGAGCGTTATCGTTGACCAGAGCGTTGAGGAGGGTATCGAGGAACTCTGCGACCTCGCTCCTGTTCACAATGCCGGCCACCTTCGTGGTATCCGTGCCGTTGACGCTTTGATGCCTACAACTCCTCAGGTGTGTGTCTTCGACAATGCCTTCCACTCTACAATGCCTGCAGAGGCTTATCTCTACGCTGTGCCTTATGAGTTGTACGAGAAGTATCATGTTCGTCGTTATGGTTTCCACGGCACTTCTCACCGCTATGTTTCTCAGCGTGTATGCGAGTTCCTCGGCAAGGACATCAACACTCAGCGCATCATCACTTGCCACATCGGCAATGGTGCCAGCGTTTCGGCTGTAAAGTTCGGCAAGTGTGTTGACACTTCAATGGGCCTCACTCCTCTTGCTGGTGTGATGATGGGTAGCCGTTCGGGCGACATCGACCCTTCTGCTGTTACTTATCTCATGGATAAGCTCGGCAAGAAGCCACAGGAGATGGCAGATTTCCTCAACAAGAAGTCTGGTGTCCTCGGCATCTCGGGTGTTGGTTCTGACATGCGCGATGTTGAGAATGCTGCAAATGCTGGCAACGAGCGTGCTAAACTTGCTCTCGACATGTATAACTACCGCATCAAGAAGTACATCGGTGCTTATGCTGCTGCAATGGGTGGTGTTGACATCATCGTATGGACAGCAGGTGTTGGCGAGAATCAGGTTAACGTCCGCATGAACTCTTGCTCTGGCCTCGAGTTCCTTGGTGTCAAGATGGATGCTGAGCGCAACCAGACTCGTGGCGAAGAGGCAATCATCTCTGCTGAGGATTCTCCAGTTACAGTTTGTGTCATCCCTACCGATGAGGAACTTGTCATCGCTCAAGACACAATGGCGTTATTGAAGAAGTAGCAACCCCTACAACCCCTAACCCCGAGCCCCTTGGGCTCCCCCCTTCCCCCGTGATGGGGAAGGGAGCAAGATAGCAATCTTAATGGGGAAACATAATAAAAAGATAAAGACCACCTCGTAATTGAGATGGTCTTTTTTATTTATGCCTTAGTATTCAACGCCCTTGCCCCGAGCGGGGAAAGGGAAGAGCGCGAAGCGCGAGGGGAAAGGGGTTGTTATCTGATTTTTATCCCTATCGGCTTCTTGCTCATCTTCACTTCCATAGTACCGCCGTTGACGATCTCCGAGAAGCTAACAAAATCCAATGTTCTGCCCTTGCCGTTGATGGTCTTCATCGGATAGAGATACACATTATTCTTCGAGTTGTTCTTTGCTGTTATCACAAACTCCTCACCTGGGTAGTAGTCCTTGTTCAGTTTTATTGTCACCTTGTCGAACAATGTGCTACCAATCGAGAATGCTGGTGTCTGCGAGGTGAGACCATTAACCGAGAACAATCCTATCGACGACATCACATACCATGCGCCCAACTGTCCCTGATCTTCGTCCTGACCGTAGCCGTAGCCATGAATACCGTCTGTGCCATAGAACTCATCACAGATGGCGCGAACCCATTTATATGTCAGTTCGGGACGACGGCTATGTGTGAACAGCCACGAGATGTGCAGACATGGCTGGTTGCCTTGGTTGTAGTATGTGCGCAAGCCGGCAAAGGCGTCAATCTCCTTACCGCCCGAGAATATCTGTGGCTGCGATGCCTCGAAGATGGCGTTCAGGCGTTGGTTGAACTTCTGTATGCCTACCTTCTTTATCAGTTCCTCTGGCATATGTGGCACATAGAAGGTGTACTGCTCTGCGTTGCCTTCCTGGAAACCACGCCACACCTGCATTGGGTCGAAGCCGGCTATGAACTCACCGTTCTTCAGTCGTGGGTGCATATATCCTGCCTGCTCGTCGAAGATACGCTCCCATCCGCGTGCCATCCACATCAGTTTGTCGTAGTGCTCTGTCTTGCCGAGGCTCTTTGCCAACTGTGCCGTTGCCCATGCCGAGAAGGAATATTCCAGTGTGTGCGAACCTGAGAAATAGAAATCCTCGCGTGGCTGACCGAGTTCGAGATGTGGTGCATAACCCAACTCCACGAAGTCGGCTGTGTCGTCCTTGCCTGCTCCTTCTGGGCGGTTCTTGCCGTCCAACTCGTTCTTCAGACATGCCTCATAGGCGAGGTCAAGGTCGAAGTCGCGAATGCCACACTGATATGCGGCGTCAATCATCAGTGGCAACTGGTTGGTGCCTACTCCCGACACATAACGCGAGTTGGCAAGTCCGTCGGCGAGCCATCCGCAGTCTTTGTATTCCTGGAGTGTTGACGACACGAACTCCGACAGATGCTCTGGATAGGCAAGTGCCCACAACTGGGTGAGGTTCCACTGACCGCCCCACATGGCATCGGTGTTGAACATACGGAACTTTGGTCGTCCTGCCTCCATTGGCACCTGACCAATCATTCCGTCGTGCTTTGGATAGGCACCGTTCACATCGCTGCACACACCACGACCGAGGAGGGCGTGATACAGGCCTGTATAGAACTTTGTCAAGTCCTGCTCGTTCTTTGTCTCTACCTTGATGCGCGAGAGCATCTCCTCCCACTCTGCTGCCGAACGCGCCTTTGCCTCGTCGAAACTGATGTTGCCTTCTGCCTTAAGGTTGATGCGGGCATTCTGCACCGAGGTGTACGAAATTCCCACCTTCGCTGTCACCTGCTCGCCCTCGCGCGTGTAATAATTAAGGTACGCGCCTGCACCTACGCCGTGCGCATAACGCTCACCTTCCTTCACATCACTGCCGTTATATACTCCCACGGCATCGGCTTTCTTATCCACAACGGCCGAGAAATAGATGCGGAGGTCGGCTTCTGGCTGATATTTCTTGATATACTCCGGACGGGTGATGACCCATCCCTCGATGGTACCGTCTTCGTTTATCCATACCTCCGAGTCCTTCACCTTGCCGCTCTCACCTTGCTGGTGTCCTACCTCGAAGATGAGGTGGGCATATTTCGACTCTGGATAGGTGAAACGCATGAATGCCACGCGCGGTGTTGCTGTCACTTCGGCGTTGATGTCGTAGTCCTTGAGCATCACCTCGTAGAATCCTGCCTCTGCCTTCTCCATGTCGTGCGAGAATGCCGAGCGATAGCCACGAGGACCAGTGCCGTCGGGGTTGCCTGGTTCGGTCAGGAGGAGTCCAGTTGTTGGCATCAGCGAGATACCGCCCACCTGAAACTCATGTGTACACACGAAACCTTCTATCGATGTGTCGCGGTAGTCGTAGCCCGTTGCCTGCCAACCGTCAGCATTACCGAGCGAACCGTTTGTCGATGGTCCTGGCTTTGCCATACCGAATGGCAGTGCACCCGGTGCGAAATGGAATGCGCGACAGTGGGCCGTACCGATACGAGGCTCCACATAACTGGTCAGTTTCTTGTCTTCAGCCTTCGCCATCATTCCCACGACGAGCAAAAGCAACAGAATGATATTTCTTTTCATAATCGTTATTTGGTTTTTTCGCTTACAAAGATACTAAATAATTTCAAGAAAATTAATTTGCTCAAAAATTTTTAGAAACTTTTGTAATAAATTGCATACCTCGTGTGTCAAAGGTATAGTTAATAAAAAATTGAATTAAGTTATGGCAGAGAAAGTTCTCCACATTCTCATCGCGATAGTGATGTTTGTGTTAGTATTATTGTAAACAATTTCTTGAATTACATAATAAAATCTCTTTAATGTTACTCCGGGGACTCATCGGGCCGTGAGGCTGGTGGTCCCTTTCCCAAAGAAATAAAGAATATCATATAAAAAGAACAACAGACTTATGAAAACATTTCTCTCAATGATAATGTTGCTCGCTGGGAGCACGGGAATGATGGCTCAGAGCACAACAGAATCGCAGGTGATGCAAAGCATCAACAATCAGATGGCGGATTCTATCCCGATGGATAGCATCTTCCGCTACGAAGACCTCGCCGAGGTGGTGGTGAAAGGCACTCTGCCCCACACCCGTCTGCGTGGCAACTCCATGGTGACAACAATTGTCGGTTCGGCCCTCAGCAAGTCGGGCACGGCAAAGGAAATGCTCGGCAAGGTGCCGGGAATGACTCAGAGCGGCGACGAGCCTCAGGTTTTGGGCAAGGGCACTCCTGTCTATTATATCAACGGACGCAAGATGCAGGACAATGACGAGTTGAAGCGTCTGCGCTCGGAGGAGATTCATAGCGTGGAGGTCATCACCAACCCTGGCGCGCTCTACGATGCTACAGTATCGGCAGTGGTAAAGATCAAGACGGTAAAGCGAAAGGGCGACGGATTCGGTTTTGATGCTATGGCAGCCAACAACCAGGACCTGCGCTACGGTTACACCGACCCGAGTAGTACGGTGAACCTCCGCTACCGCCACAACTCACTCGACTTGTTCGGTATGGTGAACTACTGGAAGTGGGACACCGTCAACGACAGCTACCCTCTTCAGGTGGCATGGATAAAGAAGGACGGCGCTCTTTGGGAGAACACCCAGAACACCACTCTCCGCCACGACCACAACATGCAGGGCATGAACTATAACCTCGGTTTCAACTATCAGATCTCGCGCGACCATTCCATCGGTATGCGCGTCGATAAGCACGATAAGTTCAACAGTGGCGTAAAGGCTCATATCGGTACTGAGATGAAAGAGCATTTCCTTGGCAACAATGCCGGTATCGCCGACATCATCACCCAGAACAGTTCCTGTCAGGACGACAAGCAGCGCCAGCCTTACAGTTGGGATGGCAATGCCTACTATAATGGAAAGGTGGGCAAGATGGGCATCGACTTCAACTTCGACTTCAAGACCTTCAAGTCAGAGGAGCGCAACACCATCACCGAGTGGGCAACAAAGGACCGCACAGGCGAACCTACATCCCATCTCGGACAGGAACAGGATTCAAAGGCCGACCTCATTGCCAACAAACTCGTACTCTCCTACCCTATCTGGCGTGGTCAGTTGGAGGCAGGCACCGAGATGAGTTTCGTTACCCGCACAAACAAGTACACCATCACCAACTATCCACTCCCACAAACCGACTCCGAGGTGAAGGAGAAGAACATCGCCGCCTTCGTGCAGTATGGATGCGAGATTCCTGTTGTGGGCAGTTTCAATGCAGGCTTGCGCTACGAGCATGTAGGTTTCGACTATACAGACAACATCGATGGCGAGAAGTCAATGTCGCGATTCACCGACGAACTGTTCCCATCTATTTCGTGGGCACGCCGCTTCGGACAAATCCAGGCATCTATGGCATGGAGCGTCAAGACCGTTCGCCCTGACTATCAGATGCTCGACGAGTCGGTCATCTATATCAACTCCTACTCGCTGCAGCAGGGCAACCCACAGCTTCGCAATGCCATCATGAACGAGGTGAGCGCCAACATGAACTGGCGATGGCTCAACCTCTACATGGCCTACGAGCGCCGCGACCATGCACACACCATGTGGTCGTACATCTACAACGACGAGGGCGTCATCCTCGTGAAGAACATCAACCTCGAGAAACCAGTGCGCAACATCGCCGCATTCCTTTCCGCATCGCCATCGTTCGGCTTCTACAGCATGAACTGGACAGCCGGTTGGCAGAAGTTCTTCTACTCGCAGACACTCGCCGATCCTCGTGAGGCAAGCGGTCAGCGCACCGTTGAGTATAAAAAGCCAATCATGTTCTTCGACTTCAACAACACCTTCCGTCTGAAGCACAGTTGGCAGTTTGAGGCAAACATGAACATCTATACCAAGGGAGATGTGATGAACTATCGTCTCACCGCCCCATCCTACAACCTCCGCCTTGTGGTGCAGAAATGCTGGTTGAAGGACGATGCCCTCTGCCTGCGTGTCTCAGCAAGCGATGTTCTCCAGAAGACAGGCACCAAGATGGAACTCGACTGCGGTTACTATGTTCTCAATCAGGAGACGAAGAACAACCAGCACCGCTTGGATGTATCACTCCGCTACACCTTCAATGCCTCTAACAACAAGTATAAAGGCACCGGTGCCGGCAAAGACGCCCAAGGAAGAATGTAAAAATTCTCCAGCACGATGCGTAGCCATTTTCTTCTTAAATATCCTTGAGAGGGGAAAAAATATCAAGTCTAAGTTTTTTTAAGTAATATCGTTTCGTTGACCGCCCTTCTTGTCAATTCACTTTGGCAGTCGGGCGGTTTTTTGCGTGCGAATAATCTGATAAACCGTGAAAATGGAAATTCCTCGCTGTCATTCCATTGAAATGACCTCTTCATTTCAGTTAAATGAGGTCCTCATTTCGCTTAAATGACCACCTCATTCCATTTGAATGATGTGGTCATTCCTATACTTTTACGCAAGACTAATTTCTACGCTAAATGAATTGAACGAAAAATCCTCCATTCCTCCATAATCACCCGTAATGAATTGGTATTCAACGAGTTATACTATGGAAGATATGTTTTCAATCCTCCATATATCTTCCATATTATGGAGGATGTATGGAAGATCTCGCGCACATCCTCCATAGTGTAACAAACTGTATTTCAGTACTTTAATAGCGATTATGGAGGAATGGAGGATTTTTTGATTAGTTTGTGTATATTCTTTAGTATAACAAGGTGGGGATTACTTTATTTCTGCTCCGGAGGTGGTGAAGTGCGTGCCGTTCTTCTCGATGATGACGCGACCGTTCTGGAGGAACTTGCGGGCGTTGGCGGTGGCGTTGGCGTTGGCTGAAACCGATTCAATGCCGGTTGGGTCGTATTCCGAATAGAACAGGAAATTCTTCCATACATCGGCGTTTTTATACAATGCGCCTGTGCCCTTTGGATAGTATAGCTTTAATCGGGACTCATTAAAACCGAAGACGCTATGAGGAACTTCTAACGGCGTTTCCCAGGCAACGGTTACATCCTTGAGGGCACTGCAACTTGAGAAGGTGTACCATCCAATACTTGTGACACTGGCTGGAATTATTATCGATTTTACGGCGCTGCAACCATAAAACGCATCATCACAGATGGTAGTAAGACCAGATGGCAGATTGAGGGATTGGAGCGTTCTGCATGCGGCAAATGCTGCTCTGCCAATAGTAGTCAGGCTGGATGGCAGATCGAGGGATTGGAGTGCAACGCAACCATAAAAGGCATCAACCCCTATACTCGTAATGCCGTCGTGGAAAATTACTTTTTCTATGGTTTGGGCGTTAGCGAATGTGGAGTACTTTATTTCGGTTATTGACTCTGGGATTGTCACTTCTGTCACTATTGTGCCGTCAAGGTAGAGATTGCAGGCTTCCACTAATGGATTTGCGCAATCGCCATCAAAATCAATATTACACCATGCCTCAAGGTCGGACATATAGACTGCGGACAGGGCGTCGCAGCTGTAGAAAGCCATACTGCCAATGCTTGTCAGTGATTTTGGTATGTTGATGGATTGCAAGGAAGAGCAATAACTGAAGGCTTCAGCTCCGATTCTGCCAACTGATTCGGGTATGTTAATGGTGGTCAGATTCTGACAATAACGG
>DCIM01000078.1:59358-97337 GCA_002316005.1 Prevotellaceae bacterium UBA1726
GAATGTTTTTTCTTGAATGCTATCCACTGAATTGCTCATTGTAACGGATATCAAATCATCGCAACCAGAAAACGCGTATTTACCTAAGTTTGTCACAGAGTTTGGTATTTCAACGGATGTCAAGCCTGAACCCGAGAAGGCACGATCGTCGATGCTTGTCACTGAGTTTGGTATATCAACGGATGTCAAGCCTGAACAACCAGCAAAAGCCCTGTTTCCAATGTCTGTCACTCCCTCTGGGATATTGATTTCCTGAATCTGGAATGACATGAACGCAGAAGGGCCGATATGAGTCACGCTGGATGGGATTGTTACGGTGGATACTGACGTAAGCTCTGTGGCAAAGGCTGTTGTGCAGCCATCGGCATAGATTAGTTCCTTGACATTATCGCACGCTGCGAATGCCGAATAGCCCAGGGTTTGAAGGTTTGGCATTGTTACGGATGTTAGTGATCGGCATGCGACGAATGCACGATCGCCGATGCTCGTGATGCTTACTGGCAGGTCGATGGCTTCGAGACTTGTGCAACCTGCGAATGAACTTGTCCCGATAGCGGTTAAGCTGTTTGGAAGGGTGATGCTTCGGAGATTATTACACTCGGCGAAAAGGTTGTTGCTGATACTTGTCAAACCATAATCGATTGTGACTGTCTCGAGTTTCTCGCAACGATAGAAGGCGCTCTCGCCAATCAATTTCATACTGCCTGGAATGGCTATTGACTTCAGGGCCCAGCACTCATAGAATGCATTTTCGCCAATACTCTCGAGTGAATTGCCTAATGTGACGGTGGCGAGTGCATAGCAGTCATAGAAGATTGAACGGCCGAGGCTCTTTACTGAGTTCGGGATATCAACGGCGGTGAGACTCGAACAACAGAAGAATGCATTTTCGCCAATGCTTGTCACTCCGTCGGGGATATATACCGACTGAAGGCCGGAACAACCTCTGAAGGCTTCATTTTCGATGACCGTGACACTATCAGGAATGGTGACAGATGTAAGGGCGGTGGAACCATTAAACAAGTTTTCGGCAATGACTTCCAATCCCTCTGGTAAGGTGATTGATTCCAGCGCATAGCAGTTGTTGAACGCTCCCGCGCCAATCTCTTTCACAGAGTTTGGTATTTCCAATGATTTCAACGCCGCCATACCGAACGCCGCCACACCGATACTCGTGACGCTGTTTGGAATGTCGATGGCGACCATGTTGCTACAATAGGTGAAGGCTCTGTCGCCTATGGATGTCACAGTTTGAGGAATAGTGACTGACAGCAACTTTGAACTATTAAAGAAAGCACCCTCACCGATACTCGTCACGGTGTAGATGGTTTCGTTGTACTCGATTGAAGATGGGATTACTATATCTCCACTATAAGAAGAACTATACTGTCCGGACTTTGTTACTTGAGCCGTCTGTGATTCTGCATCGAGATTGTAGTAGATGCCATCGACATTTGCGTCATAAGCCCAACTGGCGATTGACAGGAGTGCCATGAATAAAGTAAGTAGAACCTTTTGCATAATAGTTTCCGATTTTAGTTTATAATTACCTCGCAAAAGTAATAAAAACAAATGATACGACCAAAGAAATTGGTGAATAATAGAAAAAAGAGCAATTATTTGGCGAGAAGGACATTTTTTTTTATTTTTGTAGGCAGATATGTAATATTCCGCTTTCGAAAAGCGTCAAAGAGGAAAACGCCGGCACACGGGGATTATCTTCTTAAATATCCACTATTGAGGCTGGAATAAAATAAAGGTATAATATGAAACACGAGATTATTAATCTGGAGAATGTACAGATCATTGGCATGGCCAAGGAGATTGTATTCAACAACCCTGCAGAATGTGCTAAGTTCTGGGGGGAATATGTGGAGAGAATAGTGAAACCGGTGTTCATGGAGGGTAAGACTCCTGATGACTTCCAACTGGCTGCTATTGAGAACAATGTAGGGGAGTTCGGCCTCTGCACTTGTAACATTCCTAACCACAACTGTGGCACTTGCGCGGCGGTGAACTTCTGCGAGGGGAACACCAAGACATTCACTTATGTCATTGGCGGAACATACAAGGGCGGTAATGTGCCTGAAGGAATGAACCTCTACCCTATCAACAGCGGACAGTGGCTGAAGGTACATTTCGTGGGTGGCATGAAGGCTTTCCAAGAGCAGTTTCAGAAGTTCCACAAAGAATGGCTTCCTGAGCATCCTGAATACCAATGGGCAAGTAACGCGCAGTGCATGGAATGGTACAACGGCACTGACATCAACTCGCCTGACTATCAGTGTGGCATCATGATGCCCTTGGCATAAAAAGATGGAACAGAAATGTTAAATTTGAGTTAAAAACGAGAAATTGTTTGACTCGTCCCTAAGGTCATAGTGTAATTTTGTCGTCGCTTAGCAAAATTGACAAAAATGTAAATGCATTTATGAGTTACAAAACAAGATTAAAAATCGGAGAGTTCTCGCAGATGATGCAGGTGACAGTGAAGACCTTGCGTCATTACGAGCAGAAGGGACTACTCTTGCCTGACGAGGTGGACGAGTGGACGGGCTATCGCTTCTACAGCATCGACCAGATGCAAAGGCTCAGCACGATTCGCGATCTTCAACGATTGGGGTTCTCGCTTGATGAGATTAAGGAACTGTATGAATATGGTTCGCACACGCCAAGCATAAGACAACTGACGGAGAAGATTCACGAGACGGATGAGCAACTGAAGATGCTGATTCAGCGCAGACGCCAACTGCTCGACTGGAGAAACTCTCGCAAAGAGATCAAAACAATGGAAAAGTTTTCAATTCAATCGTTGCCAGAAATCATAGTGGCAAGTCATCGTGAAGTTATCGCCAGCTATGAGGCTATCGGCGAGATGTGTGTAAACAAAATCGGTCCTGAGATGCACCGTCTGGGTTGCAAATGTCCTCCTCCAGGATATTGCTTCACCACGGAGCATAACAAGGAATACAAACCTACTGACATCGACATCGAATACTGCGAGCAGGTGGAGGAGATGGGACAGGATTCAAGTATCATCCAGTTCAAGCGCCTCGAGGAGGTGCCAACGGCTCTCTGCATGAAGCATTATGGTCCTTACGACCGTTTCTACGAGTCGTACACCGAGATGTTCAAGTATATCGATGAACAGGGATACAAGATTGTCGGCCTGCCTCGTTGCTGCTATATCGACGGTGCATGGAATCAGGAAGATCCTGAGAAATGGCTTTCTGTCATCCAGGTGCCAGTAGAGAAGGTATAAAAAAAGAATCATGACGCGCGAACAATTGAAAGGCAGTTACAGCGAGGGCGAGGCCCTTGCCATATATAAAAAGGTGAAGGAAACCGGCGACTGGCTCGGTTTCCTTAAAACCTTTCTGCATGACGAGGACTATCAGGTGACTCGTAATATGTTGTGGGGACTGACAAAGGCTACTGACAAGGAACTGTCGGCACTGCAGCCAATGCTCCACGAACTCATCGACAAAGCCATGAACGAGGAGAACTCGTCGGTAAGACGACTGTCGCTCAATATCGTCGCACGCCTGAAAATGGAAGAGGACGACCTGAGAACTGACTTCCTTGACTTCTGCCTCGACCACATGCAGAACCCCGACGAATATCCGGGCATACAGTCGATATGTCTGAAACTGGCGTTCCGTATGTGCAAGTTCTACCCCGAACTGATGGACGAACTGAAACGGACGCTCGAGGGAATGGAGATGGAGTACTATAAGCCTGCTGTGAGATGTGTCCGTAGCCGTATCCTCAGCGGAAAGATGAAATAAAAAAGTAAAAACAATATGAAGACAATGAATTTATTGAAGGCGGTGATGGTCGTTATCCTGATTCAGGGAATGGCAATGACTGCAAAGGCACAAGATCCACGCATGGTGGAGTTCGCTAATAAGTTACAATCCGGCTATGAACAGTTCATGCAGGATTTCTATGCCAGAAAGTACGCAGAAGCAGAACCTGTGATGCTGGAACTTATCAACTATCTGGATACGACTACTATCTATAAGATAGAGGAACTGCATATCCCTGAGGTGGCAATGAGAGATCAGAAAGCAAATTATCAGTACGACCTGGCTTGCTGCTATGCTCTCTGGGGAAAGAAGAAAGAGGCATTGGCGATGCTCGAGAAGTCGGTGGGCAATGGATACAAGAACTATCAGAACATGGTGAATGACACCGATTTCAAATCCATTTGCAACACTAAGAAGTACAAGGAACTGTTGGCTATTGTTCAGGATAGGAATCCTCTTACATTACTGAAGAAGACTAATCCGTACCAAAAAGAGGAGAATGCCGATATTCCAAAGTTCGCATATCAGCCTGTGGAGCATCCAAACCTCAATTATGTGAGAGAGTATTTCCAACTCGACACTATTCCTGGCAAGGGCAACGAACTGGAGCATATCAAGAACCTGCTGCATTTTGCTCACGACAATATCCGTCACGACGGAGGCAACAGGGCCATCTGCGAATTCACCAGCATCGACATCTACAACTATAACCACTCCACGGGCAATGGCGTGAACTGTCGCCAGATGGCAATATCACTGTGCGATATGTACCTCGCTATGGGCTATAAGGCTCGTGTGGTGACTTGTCTGCCTGCCGACCCTAACGACTACGAGTGTCATGTCATCAACACCGTTTGGTCGGAGACATTGCAGAAATGGCTCTATATCGACCCAACGATGGACGCATGGGTGATGGACGAGAACGGACTGATGCTGAGCATTGCTGAAGTGCGCGACCATCTTGTGAACGGTAAGCCATTGGTGCTCTGCGAGACAGCCAACTGGAATCACGAGAACGCCCAGACAAAGGATTACTATCTTGAGACCTACATGGCAAAGAATCTGTATTACTTCGTGTGCAAGCAGCGTAGTTTCTTCAATCAGGAGAGCATCTATCGCAGCATCGACAACGAGGACATACGCCTCATTCCGGTGGGGTTCGAGAACAACAACTTCCAGTGCCCGACAACCACCGACCCAGAAATCTTCTGGGCAAAACCAGAGTGAGGAAGAATTTGACAATTGGACAATTTACAATTTGACAATTTGGGGTCTCTCAACGCAAAGTTTTTTCTTTTAAACATTAATTACCATATAATTCTTTCTCCGCTTCGCTATGAAAGCGGCAGAGCCGAGCGGACCATTAATTATTCATTAATTTTTGCTTAGATCTTCCTCAGTGCGTTAGCCCTTAGCATAAGATCAAAGAGACTTTGCGATGAAACAAAATAAATAGTATGAAGCACTTATTGATAATAGCAATGTTGATGATTGCGGTGGGGACAAGGGCGCAATCGGATTTCGTGAAGAAATCGACTGATGTACTCTGTCTTGCCCCTTCGGCAACAGGACTGGCGAAAGCCATTGTGGAAAAGGACAAGAAAGGTATTCTGCAATTGGGATTGAGTTCGGCAACCACCCTCGCCCTCAACTACGGTTTGGAGGCGATGATAACCAAGGATCGTCCGGACGGAACAGAGCATCACGCCTTTCCGAGCACTCACACGGCAGTAGCCTTCGATGGTGCCTCGTTTCTGTTGCGCCGTTACGGATGGAAATGGGGCGTGCCGGCTTATGCAGTAAGTGCTTATGTGGCGTGGGGGCGCGTCTATTCGAAGCGTCACGACTGGTGGGATGTCCTTGGCGGTGCCGCCATTGGTGCCGGTAGTGCATTCCTCTATACACGGCCGTTCGTCAAGAACACCGACATCACCATTGCCCCTGTGGCATACGGCAACAACGGCGCCGGAGTCAGCGTGGTGTGGAATATGTAAGAAAGACAAATAGATTATGGAAACAATGAGAAAGTATATAACAGTAGGATTGCTGCTGTTTTTTATGGCGGCGGGATTTGCACAGGATTTGCAGCAATATCGCAAGGATGTGGAAAAACTCAGTTCGCGCAAATATGAAGGCAGAGGCTACTACAAACAGGGAATGAACAGAGCCGGCGACTTCATTGCGAAGGAATGGCAGAAGGCGGGCGTCCAGAAAGTGGGCGATTCGTATTTCCAGCCTTTCGCTTATGATGTGAATGTCTTCCACGGTGATGCCGAGGTGAAGATTGACGGCAGGAAACTGAAGGTGGGCGAAGAATGGGTTATGCGTGAGTTCTCGCCAGGTTGTCACGGCACTTACGACATTCATCATATCGACACCCTCCACTTTGACGGACAGAAGTTGATGGCCGACATTGAGGCGGGAGTATATGACGAGACATTCATCGCGGTGGATTGGGATTTCTATCGCAAGCACTATGCCGAGATGAAGGGATTCACCAAAGGACGCCAGAAGGGAATAATCTGCCGTTGGAGCAATCCGTTGAAGTTCTACAAGGCCTACAGCGACCATGTCATTGACCCTGTCATCGTGTGGGTTGACAAGACCTTCCCTAATGACGCAAAGAAGATTGAGATTCATGTGGACAATAAGTTCATGAAGGATTATGAAGTGAAGAATGTCATTGGCATAATCCCTGGCACTCTCTGTCCGGACAGTATGTTTGTTGTCACTGCCCATTACGACCACCACGGTCATCTCGGCAAAAAGCAATACTATCCTGGTGCCAACGATAATGCTTCGGGTGCTGCAATGCTGATGAGTCTTGCCCGCTATTATTCAGAGCATCGTCCTGAATATAGCATTGTGTTCATTGCCTTTGCCGGTGAGGAGGCAGGACTTCGTGGTTCAACGCATTTTGTCAATAACCCGACGATTCCACTGGCGAATATCAAGTATGTAGTAAACCTTGACATGATTGGCGACAACGGCAAGAACCTATATGTCGAGACAAACGACATAGGCGAGCGAGGACTTCAGGAGTTGCAGAAGATTAGTGCCGAGAACAAGATGTTCGATTCCTTCGACCGAGGTGAACTGGCTGCCAACAGCGACCATTTCCCATTCACCGAGAAGGGTGTGCCGGCTATAATGCTGATATTTGAGGAAGGTGATGCTTTCCCATACTATCACACATACAAGGACACTACGAAGACGATGAAGTTCGGCAGTTACGAGAAGATTTTCAAACTTCTGACGGAGTTCATACGCATATATTAAATAAGGTGGAATAAAATTTTTGAAAAATAATTGTAATATTTTGTAGTAAATCATAGCAAGGGCTGGTCGTTATAAGTGAACAGTTCTAAAAATGATACGAAAATGGACAATAACGAACGCGAATTTAGCTTGCTTGTAAAAAAGCACAAGGAGACTATCTACACTGTCTGCCTTATGTTTGGCAAGGATCAGGACGAGGCCAACGACCTGATGCAGGAAGTACTTATCAAGCTTTGGAAAGGATTTGGCACCTTCCGAGGCGAATGTGATGAAAAAGGATGGATATGGCGAATAGCTATGAACACCTGTATCACACAGGATCGTAAGAAGAAACTTAATACTACTGAGGTACCGGTAGATAATCTTCTCACAGATAGCACTCCCGAAAACAAGCAGATGAAGATGCTCCACGAGCGCATCCAAAAACTTCAGCCATTCGACCGCGCAATAGTACTGCTCTGGCTCGAAGACATGAGTTATGATGAGATCGGAGCTATCGTCGGAATATCTTCGAAAAACGTGTCCGTACGACTTGTTCGTATCAAAGAAGAACTGAAGAAAATGTAATTATCAATTTTAAATTTCACAATTATGACACAGTTTGCTACAAGAGAGGAACTCGATATTTTAAAGGATCAGATGCAGGTTTTGAAAAGCCACCTCTCACAGAATGAAGTTATTAGTCAGAAAATGCTGGAAATAACATTCCAGAATAAAGTAAAGCACAATGCAGCTCGTAAGAGCATGAACATACTCTCAATCCTCGCAGGAGTGATTATCATAGGCGTCTTTGCTTATACAGGATTCGTAAAGGGAACATTCAGCACAGGTTTTACCATCGTGAGCATCCTCTGGGGACTGCTTTGCACTCTGGTGGGCATCCATCGCTATAGGTTGAACACTCGCGAACTTCTTCTCAGCAAGCCTCTCACAGAAAGTGTTTCATCTATCATGACCTGGAAGAAGGAAAATAGCAGAGGTGCTCTGGCTTCAATGATGGGAGTAATCGTATGGCTTCCTTACTGCCTGATTGAGACATGGGGCGACATCTCAACAAATATGGATCATGCTATCATAGTATTCATAATTATCGTATTCTCACTAACAACCAGCTTCCGTCACTACAGAAAGGTTAGTAAGATTACTGACGAGTTGCTCGACAAGATTCAGGAATTGAAGAATTCTTAACTCATATACCCACTCTAACTCCCCCTCCTCATCGTTATATCCCGATGAGGGGGGGTATGTTTTGTATATTATATAATGTATAACATATATTAGACACTTCAAGAAACCAGTATCTTCCCTATCCCAGTAACCGAAAAAACAAAATAAAAAATTTTTTTTTCATTTTTCTTGTAATAAATATAATATGTGATGCGTCATATGGTCAAATAAAAAATAAAAACAAAGTAGAACAATTTAAATTTGACCATTATGAAGACTATTAAGTTTATCGCATTATCAATGATGATTATGTTTGCTTCAACAACAGTTAACGCAACACCATCAAAGAATAAGAACACCACCCCTGCAGTAGCAGTCAACAATGTTGTGAAGAACAGCAACAAGAACTACATGACAACCTACAAGATGGATGCTCAGGGCAGAGTTGTCAACAAGGTTGTTTTCAAGTCTGTTGACGGCCAGTGGAACCCAATCGGCGCTTACAGCGTTTTCTATGGTGAGAGTGAGAATATCGTGACCTACGCTCAGTGGGACAAAGACTCACATACCTTCACACGCAATGCTGTTCAGCAGCATTTCGACAGTAAGGACTACCCAGTAGTGCTGACCTCACCTACGAAATAGACAGAGGAACTTAAAAAAACAACGAAACGATGGATAATAATGAAATTGAATTCACCCGACTCGTACGCGAGAACAAAAGCACCATCTACACAGTGTGCTATATGTTCTCGAACGATGAGGACGAAGTGAACGACCTGTTCCAGGACACTCTGGTGAACCTCTGGAAAGGATTCGCATCCTTCAGGAAAGAGAGCAAGGCAAGTACATGGATCTACCGCGTGGCAATGAACACCTGCATCTCGGCCGACCGTAAGAAGAAGCGCCGCAAGGACACTACTCCACTTACGATGGATATGAATCTCTACGAGGACACCGACACCGACACAAAACAGGTGCAGATGCTTCACAAAAGAATCAATAAGTTGGGCATGATCGACAGGGCTATCATCCTGATGTGGCTTGAGAACATGTCGTACGACGAGATTGGTGCCGTTGTCGGAATCAGCGCACAGAATGTCGGAGTGAAACTATATAGAATTAAAGAAGAATTAAAGAACGGTTAAGTTCCAGGTCACTGGGTAATAAAAAAAGTCAAAAACAAAAAACAATATATGGAAGAACTGAATTTCGATGAGATGCGCAACCAGATTGCCATTCTCAAGACAAAACTCGATAAGCAGGATATTGTCAACGATCGCATGATGCACGAAGTGGTGAACACCAAGACCGACAGCATGAAGCGCACTATGTTAGTTTCTATCTTCTGTGCAATCTTCGTGATTTTCGCGGCTCCAATATCCTTCCACAGGGTCATCGGTGCATCTTGGGCATTCGTCATCGCCACAGACCTCATGATGATCTACTGCATGGTAAGAGAATTCCTGTTCAAGCGCCAACTCAATGACGGTTCACGAATGAACGCAAGTCTGTTGGAAGTGGCAAAGAACATGAGCCAATTCAAGAAGGATTACAAGCGCTACACCATCACAAACATGGCAATCCTCCTTCCTGCATGGTTTGGTTGGCTCATCGTCGAGAACTTCATGTTGCACGGTAGCGAGCAGGCACTCATCTTCGCAGTAGCTTTGACAGTCGGTCTTGCCATTGGAGCATGCATCGGCCTCTGGATGTACTTCCACATTCAGGACACCGCAAGCGACATCATCAATCAGATAGAAGAATAACACCACATAAACACATAGCAATCCCCCACGGTCTAAAGGCTCTGGGGGATTTCTTTTTTCATTCCGGAATATCCTGAAAAAAATAAAGATTTTCAGTGGTATGATTTTATTCATTAAACATTAATTATCATATAATTCTTTCTCCGCTTCGCTATGAAAGCGGCAGAGCCGAGCGGACCATTAATTTATCATTAATACTTTTTGTCTTTCTGTCATTTTGTATAGATCTGCGGTTTTGAGGCGCGGAGCAACGAGCCATAGCGAGTATTAATATTCAACCGATAATAAACGAAATAAAAAATTTTGATTATTAATTATATTTCATTACTTTTGTAGGCAAACAAGAAAATTAAGCATCATATGAAAAAGACAGTTCGTATTATAATCACCCTACTCTGCCTCACATCTCTCATGTGTTGCAATCCATATAGTGAGGAAATTGTTGAAATGAAAAAACTATCTTCTTCAAATGCGTATTTTTTTTCACGAGACAATGATGAATATTCTGAAGCATATAAAATGGCGGAATGCCTTTATGACAAAGACTCTCTCTGCTCGTATATTGCACATAACTTTCAATATCCATTTGACCTGTTAGGCGATTCGGTTGAACTTGGTTGTGAGGGCGTTTTCGATATTGACACAAAAGGAGAGATTTCGAAAATCAGAGAAATAACCATCAATGATTATCACGCCGCTCTGGATGAAGAAACATTGGAACAAGTCTCACATATTTTGAAGACAGAGGCTGAGCGGGTAGTCAAAAACATAAAATTCAGAAGTCAATCTATGTGCTATGATTCCATAACATGCAAATGGAATCCCGATACATTTCCGTTGAACATAAGATTTAGTATAGTACCTTATCCTGTAGAAAAGGTGCATGCTAAAGATGCCGTCTTATATTACCTCCATCAATGTAAGACCTATTGGGAAAATAACAATGATGGGTGGGGAGGCAAACCTGTTGGATGGATTCTCCAACAAAAGTTTGCAGAGGTTACCTCCGCAAAAGAAAAAATCCTTTTCGCTTTGAATTGCGAGAACCCACTGATAAGGGTGACGGCTTTCAATGCTCTTATCAATGAGAAAAATCCAGAATGCGTTACCGTCATCAATGAAGCAATAAAAGACACGGCTTATGTTTCATGCCAAATGCATGACATGGGCAATACAGAGTATATTGCAGATTTAATGCTTGGATATTTATTTGATACATTTCATAAAAGTGGCAAATTATGCTCAGATAAGGATTCCATCAAAATTGATTCCATTGTCTTTTTTTCACCAAAGGTTGCTGAACTTGCCTATAAATATTCGCTCATAAATGAACTCAAGCCAACACCTGAGCGTTATGAAAGAACAAGAGAACTATACCTTAATGAGAATTATACTCATGCGCTTGTGCTACTTGCAAAATACAGAAAAGAGCAAGACAAACAATTTATCATTGATGCCCTGAATTCATATTATGAGGAATTAGAAAAAAAAGAAGAATCGGATGATCCCGAAGAAATAATACGCAAAGCTAAGGTTGGAACAAGTAAACCTTATAATAAATATTACGACGATTACGAAGAAGCCTTGCAAGCCATCAAGTTTTGGCCAGATGAAGCATTCGTGCCCCTAATTGAGAAAACCACCTATTCGGAAATGAAGAATAATGGTCATTACTCCCACGGAGCCTTACACATCTTTGAGGTAGTAATGGCATATGAAAATGATTGGGCATATAACTTTATAGAAAACTGTTTTAGCAAAAGGAATGCACCGTCTTATTTCAAAGAAGCGTTGTTTAATGCATATTATGAAAGTGACAATCCTCACAAGCTCTTTTTGCCTTTAGTTGAAAAATACGGTAAAAAATCATTCCGTTTCGAAAATAAATAGTACCTTTGCAATATCTATTGCGAGCCTCGGCTGCGCCTAAATCATTATAAGCTTATGAAAAAAGCTATCCTTTTCTCACTTTTCGCGATATTCTCTGCAACTATGATGGCACAGGCTATCGTGGTAGCAGATTCTTGTGATGTTGACACCGTGGATCTTGCAGCCTTTTCTGACGAGGAGGATATGAATGGAGGCGCTTCTGATATTGATAGTCTTGTGCTAAAACTGAATGCAGAAGCTGACTCAGTGCTTCGTGCTATATTCGGTAATGACCTGGAACTGGATTTAAGCAGTCCTGACTGGAGAGAATCATTAGTTCGCCAATGCGAGAACCGCACAAACCTCAAGGCGGAGGCTCTCATCCAACTCATGATGATCAAGAATGATAGTTCGGGAGGGAATGATACCATAGGTGGAGGTGCTGAATCTGCCGAAGTAGAAAAGAGAATTGATATGTACGGCGACATTCTAAAAGCCTATCTTGAAGTGGGACTCTACAAAGACATGGGCGGTTCGAGCGATGAAGTTCTGCGGGATGTAGGTCAGGTGGTATATGTTTTGTACCATCAGATGATGGAGGTAATGCCCGAGTACTTACAGGAAAATCCTGAGAGAGTTTGCAAAGAGGTCGATGAGGCAGGTGAATATCTAAAGCGTCTGGATTACATAGGCGACATCTATAAGGACGGTTCGGAGTTCCTCCCTCGTGAGGAACAGGCGGCAAAGGTGGAGAGGATTACAAACGAAACGCTCGTAACCTTAAAGGATATCATCTACAAGACAAGTGAGGAGATGACATGGCTTTGGGAATATCTCACTGATGTGGCAAAGAACGCGAAGAAGGTGAACTTGAAGAAATACATGTCAAAGTCCCTGCTAAAGAAGATGAAGAAGGCAGAGATTCTTGATATCATCGCCTTTGATTCCCCATTTGATGCCAACTATCTGAAGGAAAACAGCATACTGTCGAGAGAAAGAGGTGGAAAGTATTTTATAATGATGAATACCAACAAAACTACGGAGTATGATGCAGAGGCTTTAATAAACGCCAAATGCTATTTTGTAACCCTCACAAAGGAAAACGGGCAGTATATTATCAGCGAACTGGAAGAACACAAACCGAGAGGTTTTGATTATGAGATTCCTGAGCCTGCAGACAGCACGGAAGAGGAATAAAGGCATTCGGGGGATAGCGCAGTTAGATACCTTTAACTCGCTCCCTCATTACATTCGGGGTGTAGCGCAGTTGGTAGCGTGCTTCGTTCGGGACGAAGTGGTCGGGCGTTCGAGTCGCCTCACCCCGACTTTTCAGCAAAAAGGCGGGGTAACTCACTCTCACGGGTTACTTCGCCTTTCTATGTCGCCACCACTTCGTGACGCAGCGACAAGGCTCAGTGAGCCCTCCTACGGAGCTTTCGAGTCCGGTCACCCCGACTAAGATTCCGGTCACCGCGACAAAAAAGACGAGGTAGAATTCTACTTCGTCTTTTTAGTATGTAATATACGGCTCTATTTTTTCAATTTCCGCGGCGGAGAAACCTTTCAGGAGGGAGAGTTGACTCAGGGAGGTTATTTTTCCTTTCAGGCGGCGGTAATCGACAATGACTTTCGTGCGGGAATAGCCGATGTAGGGATGAGCGGCAAGTTGTTTGAAATCGGCCTTGTTGATATTGATTTTTCGTATTCCGCCATCAGGGATGGTTAGATATTGGAGGGCAGACTCAGGGAAGTTCTTTATTTCGAGCAGCTGATCAAGGCACACAAACCCGCCAAGTTTCTCGCGATAATCAACCAGTTTCTTTGCGAAATACGAACCAATGCCCGGTACTCGTTTCAATGCATTAGTATCGGCTGCGTTGATGGCAAGGCGCTCAACAGGAGCCATCTTCACAGGACGCTGTGTCGTGTCGCGCTTTTCCTGCGATGCTTGTGAATATTCCCCATAATGACTTCTGCGCTCGCCAACAAGAGTACGCGCCTCACGGTAATCCTCGCTGATAGTGATATATGGTAGCAGTTCCCTGTACTTCTTTACTGTCAACCCCGGCACCCGTGCAAAATCCTCCGGCGAGTAGTATACACCACCCTTCCGGCGGTATTTCAATATGCCACGAACCATCCAAGGTTGAAGTCCTAATCGCAATAAGGTAGTGCTGTCGGCTGTATTCGGGTCAAAGCGTACAAGAGAAGCCTCACCCCGCCCCTCCCCTGAAGGGAAGGGAGTTAAAGATTCCGTTGAAACGGAATCAACTGTGACTGAGCCGGAATCAGAAGACAAGGAATCGACCGAGGAATCAACAAGAACGAAGACTCCCACGATAGCGCAAACAAGCAGCAGACAAAACAGCAATATCTTGTAATCCGACTTCATAGCAAAACCTTAAAAATCCGACTTCATAAGCCCAATATGTTTTTATATCCAGCCAAACTGGTTGAGGATGATGGCGAGGATTGCCAATGGTGCAATAAAACGAATGAGGAAGAGATAGATGCCAAAGACACGAACAGCAACAGTGCCATGGTTGGTTATCTCGTCGCGGAGCATCTTCAAATCACTGAACCATCCCACATAGAGTGCTGTGAGGAATCCGCCAACAGGAAGCATAATCTTCGCTGTGACGAAATCGAAGAGGTCGAACATATTCAATCCGCACACTTTATATCCATCCCATATTCCCATTGAAAGGCTACAGCCCACACCAACAACAACGCAGAAGATGGTACAGCCGATTGCCGACCAGCGACGACGGATATGGAACTCCTCCTTGAGGTAGATGGTAGGAACCTCGAGTAATCCCATTGCCGATGTCAGTGCGGCAACAGCAAGAAGGATGTAGAACATCAGCGAGAATACATAGCAAAGCATTGGACTTGCATGAAGCACCTGCTGGAATACATTTGGCAAAGTGATGAATACCAATGAAGGACCAGCCCCCGGTTCGATACCCACCGAGAATGCCGCAGGGAAGATAATAACAACAGCAAGAACGGCGATGAGAGTATCGATGCAAGCCACATTGACGGCAGAGCCCACGAGTTTGTCTTCCTTACGGAAATATGACGCATAGGTGGCAAGACAACCCATACTGAGCGAGAGCGAATAGAATGTCTGTCCCATGGCAGCAAGGAGAGTAGAGTGTGTCACCTGCGAGAAGTCAGGTTTGAAGATAAACTCCAATCCCTTATCTCCACCAGGGAGCATGCTTGAGCCAATGGCCAGTACCACGATAAAGAGGAAAAGCAATGGCATCATCAGTTTTGAGCCACGCTCAATACCGCCCTTCACACCAGCAAGGATGACGGCAAGGTTGATGCCCATGAAGACCACCATGCAGACGATTGGTTGAATCGGGTCAGTGACAAAAGCATTGAAATCGGCAGTGAACTGTGCCGAGTTCTTATTGGCGAATCCATTCACGCCAGCCTCGAAAAGATATTCCACTGTCCATCCAGCCGCTACGCCATAGTAGCAGAGGATGAGCGAACCAGTGAGGACTCCGAGGAATCCCACCCATTTCCAATATTTCGAACCGCCCATCATTCCAAATGCGCGGGCAGTGTTGCTCTGTGCATGACGGCCAACGGCAAACTCACTGATCATCAGTGGCAAACCGAAGAACAACACGCAAAGAATATAGATGATAAGGAAGGCGGAACCACCATTACGACCAAGTTCGTAAGGGAAACGCCATATATTGCCCAGACCTACTGCTGAGCCGGCAGCAACAAGCACGCCAGCAAGACGACTGCCGAAATTACCTCTGTTTTTATCCATATATCAGTGAAAAGTGAAAAATCTCTACTCTCAAAGTATTCACAATTATCAATTATCAATCAGAACAATCCTAATTCGTTCAGGAATATCAATGTTATGCAAATTGGTGCGAAATAGCGTATGCATGCTCTATAGAGTGGATAGAGCGGCTGGCGGAGAGTGCCACCATTGGTAAGTTCGTTGCGCAGAATCTTCTCGTCAACAACCCAACCAAGGAACAGACATATTATCAATGCGCCAATAGGCATAAGAAGTTTTGCCACAATGAAATCGAACAAGTCGAAGAAGCCAAGACTACAAACCGTCACATCACTCCAAATACCGAACGAGAACGAGCAAATCATTCCGAGGAGGAAGCAAATGGCAACAACCATGAGACAACCCAGGGTGCGCGACATCTTGAATTTACGGATGAAGATAGCTGCCGACATCTCTAGCATTGAGATTGAGGATGTCAATGCCGCCATGACAAGAAGCAGATAGAACAGCAACGAGAATCCATAGGCCAAGGCAGGAACACCCGAGAACACCTGTTGGAATACATTTGGCAATGTGATGAACACAAGAGCAGGACCGGCATTCGGTTCAAGTCCCTGAACACTATATACAGCAGGGAAGATGATAAGTCCCGACATCAATGCAACAAGTGTGTCGATACCAGCTACAGAAAGCGAATCCTTCATGAGATTCACATCCTTGCGGAAGTAGCAGCCATAGGTGCAGAGACAACAGATTCCCACTGAAAGCGAGAAGAAAGCCTGTCCCATGGCAGAGAGAATGGTAGAACCCGTCACCTTCGAGAAATCAGGATGGAAAAGGAACGAGAGTCCTTTGCTTGCGCCAGGAAGGGTGAACGAGCAGAACACCAGAATGGCAATGCAAAGGAACAATACCGGCATCATGATTTTAGCGCCGCGCTCGATACCTTTCTGTACGCCACAAGCCACAATGACTCCTGTGAAGGCAAGTATCAATCCCAACCAGAGGAGTGGTTTCACTGGGTCGGAAGAGAATGCAACGAAGTCGTTGGCATAGTCAGTAGCGTTCTTCCCCGCAAAACCGTTTATTCCTGCCTGGAAAGCATATTCGAGCGTCCAACCCGCAACAACGGCATAATAGCTCAGTACAAGAATGCCTGCAACAACAGGAAACCAACCCATATAGGCCCACATCTTCTTGTTGCCGCTCATGGTGAAGAAAGAATGCGACACATTCTTCTGACCATAACGGCCTATGGCGAGTTCAGAAATCATTACTGGAACGCCAAGCACTATCATAAAGAAAACATAGATAAGTATGAATGCTGCACCACCGTTGGCACCAGTCTCAGTAGGGAAACGCCACACATTTCCCAGACCTACTGCCGAGCCGGCTGCAGCCAAAATGGCTCCTATCTTGCTTCCGAAATTTGTCTTTGATTCACTCATAAAAGTAAATGGTTCTAAAAATTCTTCCAATTTGTATGCAAAATTATAAAAAAAATGTCTACTTTTGCAGAAATTTTAAAGAAAAATCGCCAAATAAGATAAAAAGAGAATCTATGGGTAACACTTTCACAAGATATATCAAGCAACAGCCACTATCGTGCATAGTCATAGCAGCAATATGGATTGTCTGCATGATACCAGTTCCAGAGACTCCACTTAGCAATGTACGGTTCATTGACAAATGGACTCACCTTGTGATGTATGGGGGATTGGTATTTGTTATTATGGTGGAATATGGGCGTAGGAAAAAAACGCTTCAATTGAAGCGACTCCTACTTGGTGGATTGCTGGCACCAATAGTGATGGGTGGACTTGTGGAATTGGCACAAGCCTACCTCACCAATGGTGTTCGCTCGGGCGATTGGATTGACTTTGTGGCAAATGCCACAGGAGCCTTGATAGGTGCATTTATCGGTATTCCTCTGGCACGATATCTCGCCACTCGGAATAAGGATGCTTAATCATATAAGCATTGCGGAAATGAATGTCGACCGACACTTCAGGACCGATAAAATCTGGTTTTTCGAAAGCCTCCTCAACACTTCCCAACTCCACTTCGGCCATTACAAGACCGTCGTTTTCGCCATGAAATTCATCAACCTCGAAAGTGTGGTCGCCTGACTTCACAAGATAACGATGCTTGTCGATGAATCCTCCCTTGCAGAGTTTGAACAGCGCTTCAGCCTCCGACATTTCAATCTCCTTCTCGAATTCGTAGCGAGCAATGGCATTTATGTCGGTCTTACCTTTGATGGTAATATACGCCTTGTCATCGCGAGTACGAATGCGCACCGTAGCACCCTCAGAAGGGATATAACCCTGACGGATGTGACTACAGGAAAAGGCGGCACTCTTGAAAGCACCGCCTTTCTTCACGAGAAACTTACGTTCAATCTCAAGTCCGTCCATTAGAGTGTCATTGTGTAGATAGCGTAAGCAACTGCAAGTACCAAAAGCACACCGCCAATCCAAGCGATTACCTTCTCTGCCTGCTTCTTCTCCTGTGCCTCGTGATTAGCACGCTGATTCTTTCTTTTCTGTGACATAAGTTTTATTTTTTAATTTAAGGATTTATGATTATTTGATTTTATTCATCGTTTACAGGGAACTCCATCAGATAAGCCTTGATGAAACCGTCAATCTTTCCGTCCATCACTCCATCAACATCACCTGTCTGGAAGTTTGTGCGATGGTCCTTCACACGACGGTCGTCAAACACATACGAACGAATCTGACTTCCCCACTCTATCTTCTTCTTGCCAGCCTCAATCTTTGCCTGAGCCTCAAGACGCTTCTTCATAGCGCGGTCGTAGAGTTGTGACTTCAACAGACGCATAGCATTCTCGCGGTTTTGCTGCTGCTTGCGACTCTCGGTATTGGCAATGAGGATTTCCTCTTCCTCGCCTGTGTCAGGGTCAGTGTAGAGATAGCGCACACGAACACCCGTCTCCACCTTGTTGACATTCTGTCCACCAGCACCAGATGAGCGGAAAGTGTCCCAAGAAATCTTTGACGGATCAACATACACCTCGATGGTATCATCAATGAGCGGAGAAACGAAGACAGAAGCAAAACTGGTCATTCGCTTTCCCTGAGCATTATAAGGCGACACTCGTACAAGGCGATGAACGCCACTCTCAGATTTCAGGAATCCATATCCATATTCGCCACCTTCAATCTCCATTGTGACCGACTTTATTCCCGCCTCGTCACCCTCCTGAAGGTCGCTCACTGTCACTTTATATCCGCCCTTCTCAGCCCATCGCATATACATACGCATGAGCATCTCAGCCCAATCCTGAGCCTCTGTGCCACCAGCACCAGAGTTGATTTTCAGTACGCAGTCCATCGGATCTTCCTTCTGGCGGAGCATATTGCGAAGTTCGAGTTTCTCAACTGCAGCAACGGCTTTCTGATAGTCGGCATCAACCTCTGCCTCAGTCACCATCTCGTCCTTGAAGAAATCGAAAGCGAGTTGCAGTTCGTCAGCAGCAAGGCGTACCTCCTTGTAACCGACAATCCACTTCTCAATGTCCTTTACCTTCTTCATCTGCTCCTGTGCACGCTCAGTGTCGTCCCAGAAATCAGGGGCCTGAGTGCGCAACTGTTCCTCCTCAAACTCAACCTGCTTCTGGTCGATATTGAGGTAACGGTAGAGAGCATCTGCTCTGTTTTGTATATCTTTTAACTGATCAAGTGTAATCACTCTATTCTACGTATAGTTTATCTATTAATTCCTTATAGCTGGCTGCCACGACATTACGCTTTATCTTTAGCGTATTTGTCAGTTCGCCGCGCTCCATTGAGAAGTGGTGAGGCAGCAACACAAAGTGCTTTATCATCTCATAGTGAGCCAACGACTGCTGGAGGGTGTCAATGCGCTCTGCCACCATGGCATGAACCTTCTCGTTGGCACAGAGTTCCTCGCGGTCCTTGAAACTGATACCGTTGTCCGTTGCCCATTTCTCAAGCACTTCGTAGGCAGGGACTATCAATGCAGAAACAAACTTCCGCTCATCGGCAATGACACAAATCTGCTCCACATACTTATCGACAAGAATCTTTGATTCTATCATCTGAGGAGCGATATATTTTCCGTTCGAAGTCTTGAAGAGGTCCTTCTTGCGGTCGGTAATATACAACTCGCCATTGGTAAGATGACCGATATCGCCAGTGCGGAAATAGCCATCCTCTGTGAACGACTGAGCATTCAAGTCAGGACGGTTGTAATATCCCTTCGTGATGGTAGGACCCTTGAGCAGAATCTCTCCATCCTCAGCAATCTTGATGTCAAGTCCCGGTAGCGGGCGACCGATTGAACCTACAGTGTATGGCTCGTCCACATGGTCGTTGGATGCTGTAGCAAACGACTCCGTAAGACCATATCCCACCATCATGTTAATGCCGATGGTATGGATGAATTCCTCAACCTTTGGCGAAACGGCAGCTCCTGCTGTAGGGAAGAAATGCGGATTCACAAGACCCATTTCCTTACGGATGAGCGAGAAGATGGTGTTGTTGACAACCTTATATTCGAGTTCAAGGTCGAGTGGTACTCGCTTGCCTTTGCTCTTATACTCGATGTTGTATTTATGACCTATCTTGAGGGCATTCTTGAAAATCGCCTGCTTCACTGGTCCGGCATTGTCAATCTGTGCCTGAACAGCGGCATACACCTTCTCCCAGAAACGAGGAACAGAACACATACAAGTAGGATGCGTCTCGCGCATTGCCTCCTGAACAGCCTTTGTGTCAGTCAGCACAATGCTCGTACAACCTTCTGTCATACAGAGCAATCCCCATCCCTTCTCAAAGATGTGAGTGTAAGGGAGGAAGTTCAGTATTCGGTCTTTTGGTGTGAGAGGCAGTGCCTTGTCGTTTGCCAAGAATGCCGCCTTCGCCTGACCTTGAGTAAGCATCACACCTTTTGATGCTCCCGTCGTTCCACTGGTGTAGAGAATACACATCAGGTCATCGTCCTCCACCTCATTGCTGAGTTTGTCAACCTCAGTCTGTCGTGGCAGTCCATCGCCCATTTTGAGGAAGTCGTCGAAATAGATGCTCAGCGGGTCGTGCGTAGATATGCGTACATTATTATTATAAATGATGAGCTTCTCCAACCCGTGGCAAATAGAGAACAGATGACGAGCCTTGTTGTATTGCTCCTGGTCGCCTACGAAGATAAAACGGATGTGGGCATCGTTCACCATAAAGGCAATCTGGTCCTCACTCGATGTGGCATAGAACGGTATTGTTGTTGCGCGAATACCCCATGCTCCAAAATCCGTCAGCACATACTGAATGGAATTCTGCGAGAAGATTGCGACATTTTCCTTTGGACGGATTCCGATGTTCAACATCGCGTTCGACACACGCTTAGCCTGATGAGAGGCTTCGTTCCATGACATGCTCTTCCACTCTTTTCCGCCGAAGTCTTTATAGATATAGGCTTCGCGATCGCCGTATATCTTCGCTTGCTCGTTGAGCAGCACTGAGAGATGACATCGTGTCTGCATAGGCTTAAATCTGTTTCTTATGGCAAAAATACTAATATTTTTGTTAACCACCAAAAGAAACAGCAGTTTTTTACTTCCAACCATCAATCTTGCCCACCTACCAAAAACCTATCAAAAACCTATCATTATGATATATCAGTGATAGGTTTCTGCCGCAAGCAACATCATGAATAAATGCGAATTTCTTTTACACACAATTCCGCGAAAATCAAAACGCCGTTTTCTGCCGGTCATTCCATTGATTTCTACGCAATATTCCATTCGAATGTGCGCGTCATTCCATTGGAATAATCGGCACATTTCAGCGCTAAATACAAAACCTTGACAATCAATGATTTAGGATTACAATTGTGGCAACTTGCAGAGAATGAAGGTAAAAAGACACTTGTGATTTTTTCTTACAACTAATACAAGCCGTCATTCATACCAAAACCTATCAAAAACCTATCATTATGATAGGTGATAGATGATAGGTTTTCTGTATTTCGCTCTTATCCCAAGAGGTCAAGATAGAACTGAATTGCGTCTTCTATCTCGCTGATTTCAATATACTCATCAGCCGAATGTGAACGAGAAGATTCACCAGGACCGAGTTTGACCGAAGGGAAAGGCATGAGGGCTTGGTCGCTCAATGTAGGACTGCCAAAAGGAGTCTTTCCTGTGGCCACGCATTTCTGAATGAGAGGATGACTCTCGCTTATTGAAGACGAATGAAGACGGAACGAACGAGCCTTCACCTCACTCTTCAGATGTTTCTGAATGAAGGCACATACGAACTCGTTTTTGTAGTATTCGTTTGTGCGGACATCAACAACAATCTTGCACTCGTCAGGCACTACATTATGCTGTGTGCCTGCATTTATCTGTGTCACTTGCATCAAGGTAGGACCAAGCAACGGACTTACCTTCGGGAACTTGTAACTGCGAAGCCAGTTCAAGTCGTCGAGCATTTCATATATGGCATTAATGCCCTCGTTTCTTGCCGCATGACCGCTCTTCCCTCTTGCAGTAATATCCAACACCATAAGACCCTTTTCCGCTATTGCCGGTTGCATACCAGTCGGTTCGCCTACAATGGCAACATCAATCTTTGGCAATAGAGGCAATGCCTTTACAATACCATTTGCGCCAGATACTTCCTCCTCGCAAGATGCAAGATAAATAAGGTTGTACTTTTCTGATTTCAGTTGGCGGAATGCCTGAAGAAGCGACACGAGTCCTCCCCCACAGTCGTTACTGCCAAGACCATAGAGACGGCCGTTCTCAATTGTTGGAGAGAAAGGTTCGCGTGTCCACGAAGCAACCGGTTTTACTGTGTCGATATGAGCATTGAGAAGAATAGTCGGGTGGTTTTCATCAAAGTTGTGCGAGAAAGCCCACACATTGTTTCCTACACGATGAGCCTCAAAGCCGTAACCACGAAGTGCCTCTTCCATTATATCAGCAGCAGCCTTCTCGTCACGACTCACCGAAGGTGTTGCAATCAATCGTTGCAACAGCTCAACAGCATCTGAAACATACTTTGTCATAAAAACTATTTATCTCCCCAACCAACCTTCTGGGTTCAACTTCGCTGTCTCCTTGCGCAACTGGAACTGGAGGATGTTATCTGTACCAAGAGAACCAATTGCCTGACGGGCAGAAACCTTCTGGCCCTTGCTCACGCTAACACTGCGGAGATTGCAATATACTGAGATGTAACGACCGTGGCGAATCAGTACAAGCCATGTTCCACCGATATTGGCAACAGCCGACACTTCACCATCGAAGATGCTACGAGCCTGAGCTCCAGCAGTACCGAGGATATTGATACCCTTATTGTCGAGAGTCACATTCTTCAGACCTTCCACATTATACTGTCCAAAATGCGAGACAATGCGATACTGACCAGTGACAGGGATTGGCAAACGGCCCTTGTTGCTCTCGAAATTGCTTGAGAGTTTCTGGTCAACACTGCTATACATTGCCTCAGCCTTACTCTCCTTAGCCTTTGCCACCTCTTTATTATTACGCTCGTTCTCAACCTCAGCCTTACGCTCAATAGCCTTACGGTTTGCCTCAGCCTCACGGGCTCTTTGTTCAGCACGAGCACGCTCAGCAGCTGAAGCCTTTGCGGCCTCTTCCTTCAGGCGTTTCTCCTCAGCACGAGCAGCCTCAATCTTTCGCTGATTCTCACGAGCAGCAGCCTCTGCAGCCTCCTTTTTCTTTCGGAGTTCCTCTGCTTTCTTCTTTGCTGCAGCCTCAGCCTCTGCCTTACGACGAGCCTCAGCCTGCTGACGAGCCACCTCCTCGGCAATGAGTTTATCAATCTTTGCGTTCAAGGCAGCATCCTTCTTCTTCTGGTCGTCAATGACTCCCTGGATGGTCTTCTGCTGCTTCTGGAGAGAAGTCACCATATTTTGCTGTTCTGTCTGCTGACCTTCGAGTGCCTCGTGCTGTTTCTTTCCCTTATTCAAGAGGACATTCTTCTGTCCTTTTGACTCCTCGAGTTGAGCGCGTTTCTCTTCAACCTGTGCCTGTTTGTTCTTTAGAATATCGCCTTGTGCCTTCTGGAATGACGCATATTCCTTTACGAAACGCATACGACGGTACATCTGACCGAAGTCATGGGCTGAGAAGATGAACATCAACTGGTCTTCAACGGAATGATGACGAGTGAAATAACGAAGTGACTTCACATATTTCTGCTTGCGCTCCTGAAGTTGTTTCTCGAGAGTCTCAAGTTGCGACTGAAGCAAACTGATATTGTCGTTCAAATGGCTGATGTCGCCCTCAATCGACTCAATCACTTTCTTACTGTCCTTAATCTGGGTGTTGAGTACCATAAGGTTCTGCAGACGCTTCTTCACATCGGCTTTGTTTGCCTTGAGAGCCTGCTCCTGCTTCTTGATGTTCTTCTGAATCTGGGCACGCTCATTCTTCAAACCCTCAATGGAGTTTGCAGAAGACTTCTTTGAAGAAGACTTGCTCGCAGTTGACTTTGTTGTTGACGACTTCTTCGTTGATGTGGTTGATTTCTTTGAAGAAGCCGACTTTGTGGTCGCAGTGGTTGTTGTCTTCTTGGTCGTGGTCTTCTTCTTTGTCTGTGCCTCCATAGGCATAGAAAGAATGAGAAGCGACAAAAGTATATATAGGTACTTCATGTTTAGAAACTCATTAGTTTAGAGAATACATCCTCAGCATCTACCAGCTTGTATTTTGACGAGACGGTTGTCTCTGTATCCCAGTCGGATGAAGTCTTCAGTTCACTCATCTTTATCTTGATATCGCCTTTCTGCTTCTTGCCTCCGGCTGTTGTCTGGAAACTGAACTCCTGTGTCTTTGGGAACTTCTGCTTTCCTAATGCGGCAAAGTCGGAATAAAGCCACGAGAGCATTGATGTACCGGCAGAAGCACTGTTGTAGGTTATCACGGCAGAAGTCAGCGACTTATCCTTACGACTTGCGCTCCACTGATATTTCATCTGTCCCTGACTGAGGGTGATTGGGAGATATGCATTTGCGCCCGACATATCAGCCGAGAAGAGAGATGCGTCAGTAACAGCAACCTTCTGCTTGCCCGGAGCAATGAGCTGATTCCAGAAAAGAGCCTGAAGCGAATAGAACGAAATGCCATTGTCGCGAAGGAAATCCAACTGGTTGTAATCGCCCTTGATATATTGCTTGTTCAGGCGGTCAACGACAAGTACATAGTTTGGCGTGAACTCCAATCGGCCCACCTCTGTACCAAGCAGCGGAATAAACAACTGAATACGTATCACCTGATCACGACGCATATGAACAGAACCAGGAACGGTGATGTCCTTGTCGCCGAATTTCAAGGTAACAGAGGCACTGCCCACAATATTCTGTGTCTGCACCCCCCCATTGATAACACCAGCAACAAACGATGTTACGTCATTTGCTGTTGTCTGTCCTGTTGGTGTTGTTGTGTCTGTTGCATTCTTCTGACTGGCACAAGATGCAAGCAGAACTGTCGCAAACAATATGTATAGAATTCTATTTCTCATATTTCTTTATTTTCTTTCTTATATCATCAGCATTCGATGAACCCTCAAGCAGCGCCTGTTTCCAATGTTCCACGGCACCTTTCGGTTCGTCACAGTTGATGTAGATATCTCCCGCGTGCTCAAAAATCGTACTGTTGTTATGTGTTGAGTCGCGATGTTCTATTGCCTTGTCAATAAATTCCTTTGCCTCCATGAAACGCTCTTCCTTATAGAGAATCCACGCGTATGTGTCAAGGTAGGTCGTACTGGTTGGATCTTCGTTTATGGTCCTCTGGCTCATCGCCTCAGCCTTCTTCAGGTCGCCATCAGTCTCGCTGAGGTAATAGGCGTAGTTGTTGAGACACATGATATTGTCGGGTTTCCACTGCAGGCAACTGTCGTAAGCCGCAAAAGCCTCCTGTTCCATTCCTTTCTGATGGAGGATATCGCCCATCATTGCATAGAAATCACTTACTATTGCCTTGTCGCTCTTATCGTTGATTCGGCTCACTCCACGACGGAAAGAATTCAACGCACCATCAACATTATCCTTTTGATAATATGCCATTCCCTCATAATAGCAGAATGCCATCTCGTCGGGATTGTATTCAAGAGCAGGTTCGCAAAGTTTGATTATTCCATCCCAGTCTTCGTTCTTCCATTTGCCCTGAAGGAGTTGCAGACGAGCCGCAGCATTATCAGGAGCAATATCGAGCACATGATAAAGGGCTGCATTGAAATCCTCCTCTGGCATATTCTTCAACTGGATATATGCGGCATTGAGCTGAGCAACATCCACATTCTCCGGGTCAGACGCCATAACATCCCGGAAAATCTTCAGCACCTGTGTACTGTCAGCTCCATTCTGCTCGTTGTCGCGAATCACCTGCTGGAGCATTGTCATCTTAGTGCGTGAGGCAGTGTATTTGTTGAGGAGAATCTTGTCACGATAGATTACCGAAAGGGAGTCTTCTCCTTGCTGGCGATAGAAATCGTAGAGCGAAGCGGCAACAAACTCATTGTTTGGTTCGTCTTTCTGTGCCTGAAGGAAGATGTCGCGAGCCTCATCAACGCGATTGTTCTGAAGGAGCCAGTTACCGAGCATCAGTTTGTAGTTGACATCATTTGGATGTTCGTCCGACAATCCCTTCAAAGCCTTGTAAGCGCTCTCCGTATCACCTTTCAAGGAATACACGCGCATCTTTGAAAGTGTAATCTGCTCATCTGTACCCTCCATCTGTTCAATACGCTCAATAGTAGAGAGCATCTTGTCATAGTCCTTCTTCTGCTGATAGAGTTGAATGAGAATGTCGAGTACATCCGTGCGGTCTTGATTTGAACTATATAGCGACTCGTATGCCTCAATCGCCTCATCGTATTTCCCACTCTGGATGAGCCACTGAGCCAAGCGCTCGTGATAGGCATCATTCTTTGGGTTCAAATCAACTGCCTTCTGGAGATAAGCCTGAGCAATAGAGTCGTTGTGGAGTTCGATATAATACGCACCTAATTCATAATATACCTCTGGTGCAACAGAATCCAACTCCAAGCAATGACGATACAAGTCGAATGCAGCATCATAGTGTCCTGCATTTGCCTGACGCACAGCCTCAAGGTAGAAATACTGATATGCCTCACTGTGGTTCACCTTTACAGGTTCACGGGTGATGGTCTTTGAAGTATGGGCACAAGAACAGATGGCTGCGACAACAATCACAACCGAAATAAGACTCTTTATGCCCATTCTTTTTATCATATCAGTTTATAAACTCCTCCCCTCGGGGAGGTTGGGTAGGGGCTTTCTATTTCACACCTGTATGTCCGTAACCACCTTCGCCGCGTTCTGTTTCGTCAAGGACCTCCACCTTTACGAAGTTACACTGCTCGTGCTTTGCAAAGACAAGCTGTGCGATACGCTCACCGTCATTCACGGTGAAATCCTCGTTTGAGAGGTTGATGAGCACTACACCGAGTTCGCCACGATAGTCGGCATCAATAGTTCCCGGAGTATTGAGAACAGTGATTCCGTGCTTGAAAGCAAGGCCCGAGCGAGGGCGTACCTGACACTCATAGCCAGCAGGAATGGCGATTTTCAATCCTGTTGGAAAAAGGTGACGCTCCAATGGATGAAGCACTACTGGAGCATCGAGATTTGCTCTAATATCCATACCAGCACTCTGTGGTGTGGCATATGCCGGTAACTGCTGATGACCGGTATTTACAATCTTTACTTCTATCATAATATTAAGATATTATGCAAAAGTACAACTTTTTATGCTAAATACATTACTTTTTACAAATTATTTAGTATTTTTGCGTCATGAACTGGCAACAACTCATTTCAAATATTCGTCTGGGGCAGGAATCAAGGCATCCAGACCGTCATGACGACCGTTCGGAATTCAAGCGCGATTACGATCGTCTCATCTTCTCTGCACCATTCCGCAGACTCCAGAACAAGACTCAGGTGTTCCCTCTTCCGGGTAGCATCTTCGTACACAACCGACTGACTCATTCTCTTGAGGTGGCAAGTGTCGGAATGTCGCTTGGCAACGACACAGCCCGAATGATTATGGAGAAGCGTCCTGAGTTGAAGGGTACTCTTTTCGAGGAGATTGGGACAATTGTCTCAACAGCATGTCTGGCTCACGACATGGGTAATCCACCTTTCGGTCATTCAGGCGAAAAGGCCATGCAGACATTCTTCACAGAAGGCAAGGGCGCATTCCTGAAAGACGAACTCAAACCTGAAGTATGGGCAGACATCACTCATTTTGAAGGAAACGCTAATGCTTTCCGCCTGTTGGCCCACAGATTCAAGGGCAGACGTGAGGGCGGTTTTGTGATGACTTATGCTACTCTTGCCTCTATCGTGAAGTATCCATACTCTTCTCTTGCTGCAAGCAAGAAAGGGAAGTTCGGTTTCTTTGACGAGGAGAAAGAGATTTACGAAAAGATAGCAACAACACTGGGATTGAAGCGGCTCTCGGCCGACGGAGAACCTTTGCGTTATTGCCGCCATCCATTGGTTTATCTTGTTGAGGCAGCCGATGACATCTGCTACGAGATAATGGACATGGAGGATGCTCACAAGCTGAAGATTCTCAGTTACGAGGAGGTATCATCGCTTCTCTTGAGTTTCTTTGACGAAAGTGTGCAGAATGCTATCCGCAAGCGTATTGTAGACGAGGGAATAACCGATAAGAACGAACACATTACTTATATGCGTGCATGCGCTGTAGGTAAGTTGGAAAATCTCTGTGCAAAGGTGTTCGTCGAACATGAAGAGGAAATACTCAATGGCACTTTCGAGGGCTGTCTCATTGATCATATCCCAGAAAAGGAACGCAAGGCTTACGAGTACTGCACAAAGGTTTCGCAGAAGAAGATTTATCAGTCGAAGCCTGTGCTTGATGTGGAACTCTCAGGTTACAAGATCATGGAGACTCTGATGGAGAAGATGGTAGAGGCTGTAATGCATCCTGACCGCTACTACTCAAAGCAGTTGATCAGTCGCGTCTCAAGTCAGTATGACATTGACTCGCCTGACCTTGGCACTCGCATCATCGCTGTTATTGATTACATCTCAGGCATGACCGACATTTACGCTCTGGATGTTTACCAAAAGATTAATGGCATCAGCCTGCCGATAGTATAAAGAGCAGCTGTAGTTTCTATAGATTCTATAGTCGCTATAGTCGCTATAGTTGCTATAAGATTGGAACAAAAAAAGATGGATCCCCGTTTTTGAGGACCCATCTTTTTATTATATGGTCTGATTATTAATCAAGTGCGAGATAACAAGCGTAGATACCGAAACCACCGCTAAGAGCTGGTACGTACCAGTAGAATGGGAACTCGAATGTCTTGCTTGAAGGATCGTATGAGAATTTAGCCTGGTTACAGTAAGCAACGATAGGGTAACCAGAATAGTCGAATGGAGTAGAGATGTACTTCTGTGTAGTACCTGTAGCATCAGTTACTGTAACAACATTTGTCTCCTTATTCCACTTGAAGAAGAATGGATCACAACCATCGTCGAACATATCCTTCACGCGATAAAGATCCTGTGATGGAGAGTACTCAAGGCTTACTGACCAACTTTCCTCATACCAGAAGTTATCTGTATATGTACCTGTAGCCTCAACAGCATAGTCTTCCTTCAAGAAAGTATTCTTGTAGATAGGACATGTAGCCTGCTCTGCATAAGGGTTTGTATACTCTTCTGGAATCTGGATAGAAACGCTATAGTCTGTGTTGTATTCCATCTCTGAAGGGAGTGTAACATCAATTGTTGTTGTCTCCTCGCCTGCTGCGAATGAAGCAGAAGAAGGAACTACGACACCTTCAGATGCGCTGAGAACTGTCAATGGCACTGTTAGTGCCTCTGAAGCATCAGCACGCTGGAGAGTTACCTCAAAGCTTGTTGCATCACTGGCAAGAGTCACTGGAGAATATTCAGCGAAAGTTACATTATACTTTCCAGCAGGCTTACCAGCCTCGTATGTGTCGTCCTCGCTACATGATGTGAAAGCAGTAGCAAGTGCAACAGCTGCAAAAAGGAATATCTTATGTAATTTCATAATCGTCTTTTTTTATTGGTTATTAATCAGTTACACCATCACGGAGGTTACCGTTCTGACCAGGAACAGGTACTGAACCACCTGTATTGTCAATGATACCCTTGTTGTTATCTGTCTCACGCTGAGAGAAACGCATATTCAACCATCCGTCATCGGCAGCAAGATTGAACTTGAATGCATCTGGCCAGTTTGTTTTCTCGCCTTCGTGGAAACGAACGATTGGCTTGCTCATACGCTTAGCATCTGCTACGAAGAAACCTTCGCCCCAGAGCTCAACACGACGCTGGAACCAGATCTCGTCTGTGAGGTCGCGCATTGCTGGAATTGAGTAGTTTGAATCACGGTAAGTCTTAACGAAGTTAGTGAGAACTTCCTTAGCCTTAGCCTCATTGCCACTACGAGCAAGACCCTCTGCCTGAATGAGAATCATCTCCTCAACACGCATAAGTGGCCAGTCGTTGTTGTTTGTAGCAGCACCAATACCACTCATCATACCAAACTTAACGTTTGTGTAAGGAAGGAATGCCATCTTGTCATCGTACTCGTAAGTTGCGATGTCCTGACCTTCAGCTACATTACCGCTACCGTTATCCCACTTCTGACCGTCGAGAAGAGGTGACTGGAGGTTTTCGTCAACCCACCAACCCTTACGAACGTCAGTTGCAGGAATCTGGTTCCAAAGGAGGATGTTACAGCTTGCATAACACTGACAAGCAGCAGAATATGCGTTAGATGAGAAAGAACCAATCCACGAAGCACTTGTAGCATAAGGATAAACCTGCTCCTGTGCGTTTGTGATATCGATACCCCACATCCAGTTGTGATCCTCAATGTTGTAGAATGAAGGAACACTTACCTCTGCGATAGAAGCTGGTGTGTAACCCTGCATTGCCTTCTCTGCATCGGCAGCAGCCTCAGCATACTTACCCATAGCGAGTTCGCAACGAGCACGAAGACCATAAGCAACATTTACGTCAACCTGTGTCTTGTCGGCACGCTTCTCATCGCTCTGAGCAAGAGCAGCGATAGCCTCGTCAAGGTCGTTGAGGATATAGGTATAAACCTCTTCCAAAGTAGCACGTGGGTTGTTTGTATAGTCAACACCATCCTGGAGGAGAGGAATGTCGAGAGCTGTCTTGTCCTTCGAATAGCTGAAAGCGAAGTAAGGAGCAAGGCTCATGTAAGCAAAAGCACGAACAGCCTTAGCCTGTGCCCAGTGGTTGCTGCCCTCTGGAAGAGCATTGATAAGTTCGTTACATACACCAATCTGGTTGTAAGGAAGCTTATAACGCATGTAAGGGTTTGCATAGTTTGGAGTACGTGATGTGTACTCTGCAGCTACAGAGAACCAGTTGTAGTTGTTATCCTCTACAACAACGTCTGCACCCTCAATGTCCTGAGAGAAAGAAGCTGAGATATAACCGAAGTCGTCAGCACGGCTGCTAGAAGTGCCGTATGTAGCCAATGGCTTACCCATCATAGAGTACATTCCAAGGAAAGTTGCCTCTGAACGACTGGCAATTGCCTCGTTTGTCTCCTGAATCTGCTGGAGAGTGTTGATACCACCTGCAGGGTTCTGCTCATTGATATCATTACAAGATGCAAGAGTTGCAACAGCAGCAAGCATCAAAATTGAAATCTTATTAAGTTTCATATCTTTTTCCAGTTTTAAAAGTTAGAATGTAACTGAGATACCAGCTGTGAGTGCACGCATAGCAGCATAAGAACCAGATGCATAACCAGCACCAGATGTCATACCACCTGTACCACGAGTGTATCGTGGGTCGAGACCCTGACGAGCTGAAAGGAGGAAGAGATTCTCGCCAGCAACATAGATGCGGAGGTTGTCTGCAGTAAACTTCTTGCAGATTGCCTTTGGCAATGTGTAGCCGAGAGTTACATTGTTGAGTGAGAGGTAGTTAGAGCTTGTGTTGAAGAAATCAAGACCAGCCTGTGTACCAACCATCAAACCATCATCAGCAGATGCTGTAGAGAGACGTGGGATGTTAGAACCCTTGTTTGTCTCGCTCCATGCATTGAGGAGATCCTTGTGCATTGCCTCACCAGCGCTCTGACCATTGTGCATTGCTGCCTGATAGAAACCATCGTAGATCTTACCACCGAGCTGGAATGAGAACTGTGCTGAGAAGTCGAAACCGTAAGCAGAAACGCTTGTACCGAAACCACCCTGTACTGTTGGGAGTGTTGTACCGCAGTTGTACTTTGTTGCCTCGTCTGCGCTCTTTGTGATCAGATCCTCTGACTTAACGCATGCATCTTCGTCTTTTGTAACATTACCGTCAGCATCGTACATTACATGCTTGTAGTACTGAGCCTCACCTGTCTCTGAATCTACGCCAGCATACTTATAGAGGTATGCATCGTATACAGAACCACCAACCTCAAGGATGTTGAATGAGCCCTTGATAGTGTGGTCAAGGTCAAGAATCTTGTTACGATAGTGAGTCAAGTTGATGTTAGCATCCCATTTAACGTTCTTGTTCTTGATGATAACGCCGTCGAGAGTCAACTCAATACCACGGTTGCGCATCTCACCTACGTTAGCATAGTAACCAGAAACTGTCAAACCTGAAGAAGCTGGTACCTGGAGCCAGTAGAGAAGGTCAGATGTTGTACGTGAGAAGAAGTCGATGCTACCGTTCAAGCGATAGTTGAAGAGAGAGAAGTCAACACCGAAGTTCCAAGCCTTGTTGGTCTCCCATGTGATGTTCTCGTTACCCTTTGAATACATTGATGTCGAGTAACCAGTAACGTTGTTAGCAGAGTCCATAATAGGAGTAATCTTATACTGGTCAGCATATACATAGTAACCAGGGAGGTTATCGTTACCCTGAACACCATAAGATGCCTTAAGCTTCAAGAGGTCAACCCAAGTGAGGTTCTCCATGAACTTCTCCTTGTTCATCTGCCATGCAAGACCTACAGAACCGAAGTTACCCCAACGGTGACCTGGTGCGAAGATAGAAGAAGCATCGCGACGATAAGAAACAGAAGCGAAGTACTTGCTGTCGAAGTCATACTGAGCACGACCGAAGAAACCTTCGTTCATCTTCTTGTCTGTAGAAGAGCTTGCTGACTTAAGGTTGAAACCATAAGCATTGTCGAGCTCACCGATGTATGGGTCATAGAGGTTTGTATTTTCACCTGAGAGGTACTGCAACATATAGTTGAACTGCTCATAACCGAGGAGAACATCGAAGTTGTGCTTCTCGATTGTCTTTGCATAGTTAGCTGTGTATGTCTGGTTTACTGTATAGTAACGGTTGTTATATACATAAGCCTCACCATCAGTTGTTGAGCTTGAACCGAATACGCTATAGAGAGCATTGTAACGGTTGTTGTCGCTATTTACAGCGATATCAGCCTTCAATGTCAAGCCTTCTATAGGAGTGATGATAGCTGCCCAGTTGCCTGTGAAGATATCATTGTAGAGCTGCTTGCGGTTGTAGTCGTTATCACGAACAGCGTTACCTACGATAGAAGCACGAGCCTGATTTGTATTGGTCATGATATCATAAACTGTACGACCGTTGTCAGTCATGATGTTACCCTGTGCATCACGAACATAGAGTGGGTAGATAGCACCCATCTGGTTTGCTACATAGAATACGTTGCCTGATGAACCCCATGATGAAGAAGAGTAAGAAGGAGTCTGTGAATTGATGTGAGCAAAGCCCATCTGAGAAACAACCTTCAACCACTTCTTTACCTGATAGTCAACGTTTGCACGACCAGTGTAACGCTGGTAGCGTGAGTTCTTTACGATACCACCATCGTTCAAGTAACCAACACTTGCATAGTAGTTGATGCGGCCTGAGCTACCTGCTACGCTTGTGTTATACTCCTGACGGTTTGACGACTTGTTGATTGTGTCATACCAGTTGTCTGGGAGGTAAGTGTACTCACCATCGCAGTAACCGAGAGTTGCGTTAGGGTTGAGCTTGAAGTTTGTACCGATCATCTTCTCACCCTCTGGAATAGTGTAAACCTGTACACCAAGACCACCGTTATTACGGTTCAAGAGGTTAGCATCTGCGAAAGCATAAGCATCAGCTGCAGTTGCACCATGATAGTACTGTGAGTTGAACATTGCCTTGTACTGTGTCTCGTAGTACTCTGCAGGGTTTGTGATCAAGTCATAACGTGAAACCTCGCGAGAGTTTGTACCGAACTTAGCATCGAATGTAATCTTTGCATCACCGTCCTTAGCACGCTTTGTTGTAACGATGATGACACCATTAGCACCACGAGCACCATAGATAGCTGCAGCAGAAGCATCCTTCAATACTGAGATTGACTCAATATCGTTAGGGTTGATTGCGTCAATTCCCGACTCGTAAGGAGCACCGTCAACAATGTAAAGTGGATTTGAAGATGCATTGATAGAGCCGACACCACGAATCACGATGTTTGGTGTAGAACCAGGAGCACCTGATGTTGATGTGATTGACAAACCAGCAACCTTACCGTTAAGTGCATTAACAGCATTACTTGTAAGGTGAGCACTAATCTCATCTGCCTTGATTTCACCGGCAGAACCAGTAAATGCAGAACGCTTTGTTGTACCGTAAGCAACAACCATTACCTCGTCGATTACATTATCATCATTCTCGAGAGTAACGCGAAGGCCTTTGCCTACCTTAAATGTTTTTGTCACCATACCAATGTAAGAAATCTCAAGAAGAGAATTCTTGTTTGGTACTTCCAATGAGAAGTTACCGCTGAGGTCAGTAACAGTACCGATCGTAGAGTCCTTAACACGAACAGAAGCACCAATAACTGGCTCTCCGTCTGAAGCAGAGACTACGACACCGTTAGCGGTTGTCTGTGCCAAAGCCATTCCTACGAATGCGAAAAGGCTGGCAAGAATCAAAGTGAGTCTTTTTTTCATAAAATCTCTCTTTTGTTAATTAAAAAACTATTATGTTACTAAAATTTTCCCTATTACACTATAGATGGCTAAGGCAAAATGACGCAAAACGACTTTGCAAGCGCCGAAAAACGTGCATTATCTGTTATCCTATTAACACCTTATAATATAACTTTCTTCTCTCTCTGAGTGTAATTCTATACATAGAATACCACAAAGGATTTGCAAATTTATAGCAAAAATGCTAAAACGACAAATCTATTTAAGAAATTAACCTATATTTTTACAACTTTTAACTATATATTCGGTCAAGGTAGCAAAACTGACAAAAAAGTAACGATTTGCAAACAATTGCACTCAAAGCAAATGTTTTTTGTCAACCAAAGTAAAGTTTTCAGTAACCCGCCTAATAAATATGCAGTTTACTTGCACAACGGATTTCCGTCTCCTTCGTATACATACGCGCATAATAAATATAATAAGGTGGAAAAGCCGTTATTGGCAAAAAAAAGTCATTCAATAGCGGACTTTATCTCATTTCAGTGGAATGAGGAGGTCATTCTAATGGAATGAGGAGGTCATTTCAGTGGAATGACCTCCTCATTTGGGTTAAATGATTTTCCCTATAAAACTATTTCTTCAGCATCTCCTCTACTGCACGCTTCAACTGCACATCATTTCCACTGAGGAAATCCTCTGGAGTATTGTAAACTGTGATATCAGGATACAATGTGTTATTTTCGCCAAAGACTCCGTCTTCACCCTGGCAACCTACCTGCGGAATACCAAAAACAAGACTGCTATCCATCAGGCGCTCCCACCAAACAGCGGTCATTGTACCAGCAACTGGTGTTCCAATGAGCTTTCCTATGCCTAAGGTCTTATAGACGAATGGGAAACCGTGACCATTCGAGTAGTCATTCTCGCAGATAAGCACGCATGATGGTTTTGTCCACTTATTCCAAGGATCCTTACCAATAAACTGTCCGTGTGGGATAAACTTCTGGTATTCCTTACCCGAAAGCAAGGTGCAAAGGTCATCGTGCAACCATCCTCCACCATTATGACGCTCATCCACGATTACTGCCTCGCGATTTCGGTTCTTATCGTTCAGAAGTTCAGAGAAAACTGTGCGGTAACTCTCTGAATCCATGGCTTTTACATGAACATAAGCCAAACGACCGCCCGAAAGTGAATCTACCAAATGGCGATTGCGTTCTACCCAACGCTTATAGAGCAATTCGTTCTGTGTTCCCTTGCTTATCGCCTTGATAATCACATCTTTAGCCTTGCCCTTGCCATCTGTAAAGGTGACGCGAACTCGTTTTCCTGCCTTTCCGTCAAGGAGTGCAGTATAGTCTTGTCCGGCCTTTATTTCCTCACCATCAATCTTTGTGATGATGCAACCTGCCTTCACGCCTGTTTCCTTAACTGCAAAAGGTCCCTTCTTGATTACTTCCTTCACCTTCAAACCATCACCTGTGTAGGTTTCATCGTAGAACAAACCGAGTTGTGCCGTCTGCAATGAAGGTCCTGGGGCATAATAGCGAGCACCTGTGTGTGAACCGTTCAACTCACCAAGCATCTCTGAGAGCATATCGCGGAAATCGTCATTATTATTAATATAAGGTAGGAATCGCTCGTAGGTTTTCTTATAGCCTTCCCAATCTACTCCATGAATCTGTGGGTCATAGAACTTATCCTTCACTTGCTGCCAGATATGCTCAAACAAGTACTTACGTTCTTGATATGGGCGATAGTTGAAGTTTGCTTCATAGTCAATATTTTTGATACTTCTCGAACCTACTTCATATCGCTTAATGCTTCCTCCACAGAGGTAGAGATTATTCATTTCCTTGTCCCAAGCGAGACCTCCTCCACCTATTCCCTTGTTGATGAGTTCTGTCTTGTTTTCCTTCAAATCGTGCTTCCAGAGATCATATCCTCCCTCAAAAGACGACTGATAGTAAAGGTTCTCGCCATTCTTGTCAAGGGCGAAATCTCCAAGATGCGATGAATTGACAGTAAGACGGATTACTCTGTCCTTGCGGTTTTCAAGGTCGAACTTCAGCGGCTCAACCTCCTTTTGCTCCACTTCCTTACCTTTTTCCTCGGCTTTTTCGGCCTTCTTGGCATCTTTCTCTTCCTGTTTCTTCTCTTCTTTTTCTTCCTTTACTTCCTCTTTGGTTTTGAGTTCATCAACCTCATTTTCCTCTTTTGTGCGGTTGAATTTCTCGTATGCCTCAAGGTCAAAGAACATTATGAAAGCATCACTCTCAGCGCCCCAACTACCATGTGACCGATATCCGCGACTGTCACTCTCAAAGAGCATGGCTTTTCCGTCAAGAACCCACTTGCCATTTCCGTTGTTGTAGCCACTTTCTGTGAGGTTGGTGATTTCTCCCGAACCATCAGCTTTCACAAGTGCAATGTCAGAATTATTCCAACCTCCAACACCTATATAATTAGAAAGGAACCAGCGCGAATCAGGACTCCACTGATACCAGATATCGCCATCACTATAGCTATACTGATATTTTCCGTCCATACAAGTGACAACCTTCTTTGAAGCAAGGTCTATCACCTTCAACTCACCACGATTCTCAAGGAATGCCACCTTCTTTCCGTCTGGCGAATAAGAAGGATACTGTGAGGTAATACCGGAACTGATGAGTTGTTCTTCTTTTATTTCTGTGCAATATGTGAACGATTTCTCGTCCTTGCTTGCAATCTTTGCCTCATAAATCTGCCAAACTCCATTGCGCTCAGAGGCATAGACAATACTCTTGCCATCTGGTGCAAAGTCAATATTGCGCTCCTGTTCAGGTGTGTCGGTTACTCGTTTTGTTGTGCGATAATCGAGTGATGTCACATAAACATCTCCATGCATCACAAAGGCAATTTCCTTGTTTTTTGGTGAAATGGAAATCTCAGTTGCACCATATGACTGTATCTGACGAATGAGATCTTTGTCGTTTGTGTCGCTGATGATTGTGACCGCAAGTTTCTGTGGTTCTGCACCTTCACGCATTGTATAAATCTCGCCGTCATAACCGAAACAGAGTGTATTATCTTCGCTTACAGAGAGGAAACGGACAGGATTGCCTTTGTACGAAGTAAGGCGTGTCTTTCCACTTCCATCAATGTTGCGCTTATATACATTGAAAGTGCCGTCTTCCTCACTCAGATAGTAGAAAGAACGACCGTCAGAAGCCCATCGAGGAGTGCGGTTTTCCCCGATGAAATCGCTGATTTTTGAATATTTTCCGTTGTCGCACATCCAGATATCACGAGCAATTGGTGATGTGTGGTGCTTGCGGAATGG
>DCIM01000062.1 GCA_002316005.1 Prevotellaceae bacterium UBA1726
TTTACGGCATCCGTAGTGTTGACATCGCCATCACCATTCACGTCTACCATAATAGGATCTGCGCTCTTATCCTTGCCGAGATAATAGTTGATGATGCTTACTGCATCAGTAGTGTTCACTACCTTATCTTTATTCACATCACCGAGGAGTGCGTATTCAACATTAGTAATCTTTCCTTCAGTGCCGCTTTGCTCTTCAACAGCCAAGTCTGTAGCAACAAAGTTGTTCTGATCGTCAGTCTTCACGAAGGTGACATTGCTGAAAGTAGCAGTAACAGTGCTTGGATCGCAAGCCTCTGCCGATGTGAGGTTCAGCTTCAAGATTGTACCTGCTGTACCAGCAATATTGTTGTTGCCAAGGTTGTATCCCAAAATGCGAACAACATTGCCCGCCTCATTCTGAGCAGCATAGTTCACAACGAAAGGAGTTGCAACCTCCTCGCCTCCAATTTCGACCTTTCCACCCTCAGCAAGACGAGTAGATGAAGCTGTAACGCCATTCTCTGTATTCACTGTGAATCCCTCTGGAAGAGTGACATCCAACTGGAAGGCATTATAGTTTGCCTGGGTGTTGTTCAGAACCACATGCATTGTCCAGTCAGTACCCGAACCAACGGTCAAACCAGTAACATTATCGTCAGCAAAAGCGTTGCCAACGAAGCATGCCATCAATAGAGTTAAAAGAATATTTTTCATAACTATTTTTTCTTATAATATAAGAATCTGACTGCAAAGATAATCATTTTTCCCAAAACTGACAAAAAAAAATGCGAAATATGTATAATCTTTGATGTTTTTTGCAATATTCCTTTTAAATTGTCAGCTGAAATGCGAGAGAAGATACTTTGTTGGGGGTTTTTGAATATCATCAATGTTTTCCCTCCTTCGCCATTTCCTGCCTCCGCTGAGGCGTACTCTGGGAATTTACAGTCGTGGACTTTGACCGGTGTCTCATTGTCCCTTGTCCTTTACTCCTCTGATTCACAATGACAAGGTGTGTGCAAGTCGAGCGGAGAATGATGCTCGTATCAATTCTCCCGAGCGTAGCCAGAGCTCGCAATCAGAACCTTGTTATCTGATTGCAAAGGTACAAAGATTTCTTTACACCACCAAATTTTTACAAGTATTTTTTCTTACTTTTTTGTTATTTTTTGGCGTTTATATCTCCCCTCGCCTTGGGAGGCTTTTGACTCGCTATCAAAATGCAGGAGGGGGGTGAGGTCTCCCTATAACCAATTGGTTATCAAGGCTTTACAAAAACATCATTTTTATGCTTTTATTCCTATGGAATAATCCTTGAAAATTAGTTATTAGTTTTTGTCATTTAAGCGTTTTCAGAAAAGTATCTCGCCGCAGAGATTTCGGGCGAGGCTATTCTATCCCCTTTGAGTTAGATTGTATGCAATTATTGCAAGTAATAATACTTTACATATAGTAATACATTAGTATTTCTATATACTGGTTCATTATGCTATGTTTGTGAGAATGTGAGAATGTGAGAATGTGAGGTTTTGTACGGAAAGGTAGGTCGTTATCACAAAATCGCAAACTCACAAACTCACAAACAGGGTGTTTTAGGAAAGTTTCTGCTATACTATATATAATAATAATATATATTTATATTATATAGAATACGCCTATAGACACTCTAAATGTGAGATGTGAGAATGTGAGAATGTGAGAAAAAAACATGTTGCAAGGTTGCACTGTTGCACTGTTGCAAGGAGTATCTTAATACAATTTTCCCTTAGATAATAATAATAATGTATATATATAGTATTATAATATATATATTAAGGAGTTTTTGGTAATACCATACTGATTGCTACCCTGCAACAGTGCAACAGTGCAACATCAATTGTGCTACCCTAAAATAAGTTGAATGGATTTGTACTATAAGCCTGAGGTTAGTTGAATGCTTTTCGGCTTCGCTCGGTTTCACCGCTTCGGTACGAAGAACCCTTGGCTTGGTTGAATGAAACATACCTAAGCACTGATGATGATTGAATATATGCCTAAAAACTACATTCAATTGAATTCAGTGTTTGCGGTGCAAAGTTAGTTGCTCCTTCTTTAATATCCAAATTATTTAAGTATTTTTCTCTGTAACTGGTCCATTTTTTATTGATTCTACCCTTATATCCGGATGCCTGGCGCGGAGTCATGTTGTCGAGACTCATGTGTGGACGCTCGTTGTTGAAGAAGTTAACGGCTTTTTCCATTGAGCGTCTTACTTCTGCTATGGAACGGAATCTGATGTCCTTGAACATTTCATTCTTTATCGTATTGTTAAGGCGCTCTGCAACGGCATTGTCCTTCGGGTCTCCGGTTTCGGTCATGCTGATGCGTATGCCTGCCTCGTAGAGCACTGATGTATATGCCGCACTGACGTATTGTATGCCTCTGTCGGAGTGGTGGATGAGATCCACATGTTCTTCGCCGACGAGAGTCTCTATCGCCTGCAGGAGGCATTCCACGCTATGCCACGCCTCGAGGGTCTCGCCTACATACCACCCGACAATCTCCTTTGTGTAGTAGTCGGAGATCATGGAAAGGTAGCAGAATGTATATTCGTCATCGCTTGTCCATATCGGTATGTATGTGATGTCGGTCACCCACACCTGGTTCTTGCGTGTGGGGATGAGTTCCTTTATTAGGTTCGGATATGTAGGGAGGCCGTGCGTGGAGTCGGTCGTACGAGGCTTGCGCCTCGGTTTCCTGACATACAGGTTGTTGCCGGCAATGATGGCCTCCATCTTGTCTCTGCCTACCATATGCTCGTGGCCCATGCCGAATCGTTTCTGGTACATGCTGTGGAGCTTCGCTCCTCCAATACCAGGATCATACTTGCGTATCTCATGGATAAACTGCACGACCATCTCCTCTGTAAGAAGTTGCTTCTCAATCGTGTCCCTGTGCTGATAGTAAGCTTGCCAGCTTTTGCCAAACAGCCGGCAGAGAAGGCCCATCGTCTGACCTTTGACCTTCTCTGCGGCAAGCTCTTTTACTGTTTGGCACCAGGTTTTTTTCTTATTGGAATATTGAAGGTCTTCTCGGCTATGTCTATCATCACATCCTTGGCATGATTAGACCACTCTGCCATCTTCAATGCTTCCTGAAGCTGCTTGTTCTCCTCCCTGAGGCGGGCAAGCTCTTCCTCTGGTGACTCTACCGGATTCTGTTTCTTTCGAGGCATAGGCTTTTTATTTGATTTTGTGTCACTAACTGGGGAATCGGACAAGTCTTCATCCTTTAGTTCTGCAAATTTACTAATCCATCTCCATATTGTGACCGGATGGACCGAATATTTTTCACTTAATGCAGAAATTGGCACTTTATTCTTCAAATGTGCCGTGACAATGAGACGAATCTCTGTTTCAGAGTAATGCCTATAGCCTTGTCTCTTGCGTTGCAATGCATACTCATGTAATTCCTTGTCGGTTGAATAAAAGTTTTCTTTCATAATTAGATGTTTTTTATTCAACGTTTTTCAGGGCAAGACACACACCTCGTTTATATAAAATATAAACGTGCGCATAAATTACCCGTCAAAAATCGCCGAGAAGGCCTCAAATTTGCGTTCTGGCGGGTTTTCTCGTTTTTCACGAGAGTATCTCCGCTAAAACAATTTCGAGGGAGTGTGCGGAAGATACGAAAGAAGGCCGATTCCAGTTACGAAACCAGTTGTCAAACAAAAAGTCCCCTCCAAACGGAGAGGACTCTATATTGAAGAAAATTCTATCTATTACTTTCCTAAGTACTTATTGATGATTGCAACGGCATCGGTGGTGTTGATAGACTCGTCATCGTTCATGTCGGAGGCAAGTTCATCAATTGTGGTCGATTTACCGAGATAGTAGTTGATAACGGCAACGGCATCAGTGGTATTCACCTCGCCGTCGCGGTTGGCATCGCCACGGGTGACGGTCTTGACCATATCTACATTGTTTTCAAAACTGCCATAATGAACCACGATGTTGATATCCTCTTCGTTGCTGATGATATAGGCATGGTTTGCCTCTAACGCATTTGTTTCGGCCTGAGTGAAGGTACCGTCGGTATTGTAGGTATAGACATTGACATCCTCCCTTTCCTCGGATTCAAGGACACCATAGTCGGAAAGTGTGTTGGAGGTTGAAGCATCATCAATGTAATTGCAAACAGTCAAGCCGTTATCAAGTCCGCTGACGAATTCCGATTCAGCAACCTCGCCAGTAAAGGTAACCTCTCTGACGCCTCCTTTCACCTTAGCATAGAATGGCTGACCAGCCTCGATGAAATATTCATCACCATCGGAATTAGCTTTCGGAATCTGATGACAGAAGATATGATAGGTGACAGGCGATTTCGCGGTGTTGAGATAAACGGCGAATGGAGGATGTACGGAATAATCCTCTGGAATATTCTCTGAGACGTATTCTTCCTCTGCAGCAGCCTTTCTCATCGATTCAAAGCGAGTTGGCTTTGACTCGTCGATACCACCGCCACCTTCATCAGGATCGCCAGTGTCTTCGCCAATCCAGAGATCCTCGAACAATGAGCCTGAAACCTGGTAAACCTTTTCAAAGTAAGTGTCCAGCTCTCTCACATTGATATCGAAAGGCAGGGCAAATGAGACATATTCTCCAGGAGTGACAGTGCGAGCGACTGTGACAGAAGAGGGAGAAGCGGTATATTCAATTGTGATCTCATTAATGACAAGCCAATTTTTACCTGAAGTGCTGCCTGTACCATAAATACGAGCGTATTTTATTCGCTGTGCATCGGTGATATCTGTAAAAGTAGAAGTTTGGGATGCCTGAAAGTCTCCTATCTTAGTCCAATTTGAACCATCAGCCGAAACCTGCAGTTCATTGCAAGTATTAGGATAGTCGTTTTTATTAGACGAATAGGTAGAAAAACTTGTCATATCTACATAATCACTAAAAGTGACCAGGACATATTTGCCAGCTTCTTGGGCGGAATTTGACCAAAAAAAGGTGGAGGTGTCACCATCATTAGCATTACTAAGAGGGTATGTCGTATTACCTTCCTGATAAGCGGTGTAGTTTGTTGATAGTGACCAAGTTATGTCGTCTGCATAAGACACAGCAGAGCATAATAGGCAGATAGATAGTAATAACTGTTTTAAAAGTCTCATTTCTCTTTATACAAAAAATTCTTTGCAAAGGTAATACAAATGAACGGAATATGCAAATAAAATTGTTTTTAATTTGTGATATTGATGATTTGTTGGTTGAGAAAACGGATTATAGAGGAATATTCACGCCGAGGGCGAGGTTGGAGGTGGCATTGAGCGGTACCAACTGCTTTGCAACACTTCCAAGAAGGCGGTCCATACCAACGAACAACCCGAAGCCCTTTGTGTTATAGTTGAGAATCCAACCCAAACCAACACCATAGGTTCCAGCAGAGATGTTCACACCCGCTGAGAACGACTTCACCGGAGTAATATTCGCCGACAGACGGGCATTCGTGGCAGAATACTTACCATTGAAACGCGAAGAAAGAAGAAGGCCGAAATTCAGTTTGTCGTAGGTAGGAAGAGTGTATTTCGCACCAACATTGACGGTTGCCGCAAGAGTTCTACTCACACCACCCTTATCGCCCATATCGTCTAATTCGTAGAGTGCAGAAAGGTCATTCTTCATACGCTTGAACTCGTTCTCGAAACTGTTTGTCGCCTCATCATCAGCATTGAAAATGTATTTGTCGGTGTTGAAGCTCTTATCGCCCTTTGTCGAGGCAACATGGGAATTGGAATAGCTGATGAATCCAAGGTCGAGCAATGAAGCAGAAAAACTCAAGGCATCATTGAGACGATATTCGGCACCTAAGTCGGCAGCAAGACCAAATCCAGCCACGCCCATCTTCGCCTTTTCAATGCCATTCACATATTTGTGGTTGGTGTTTTCGTTCACCTTGTGGCTGTAGGCAACATCGCTGGCCGAAACCGACAACTCTGCATTCACATTCGCCGTGTAGCCATCCTCGCCCAAAACCAATTGTCCACGAGTGACCTTCATCGTCTCGCTCGCCAAACCAATCAGCACCTTCACCTTTGCACCCAGACGCAACTGGTCGTTCACCTTACGGCTATGGCCAAGGGCAATCTCTGCATAGGCATTACCCTTCGAGTCGATATTGCTAAAATCGTAGGTGGTGTTCTTCAATCCCTCCTTCATGGCACGGAAAAGACTTCCCGGAGCAACAATGCCCGCCTGTTCGCGAATGTTCACCTCAACGGTGTTGTATCCACCCAATGCCTTGAAACCAGCACCGAGGAGCTGGAGGCGAACGGTTTCGCTGAACTTATTCTCGTCCTTGATGTTGCCAAGGAACTCGTCCATAGAGACACCTGGATGAAGGAATGTGGCAGTGCGACCGTTCACATTGTAAAGAAATGTCTTAAGTCCGACATTACCCTCGGTTGCAATGTTGGCATTTCCCAACAGAGGAATTGCCACATAAGTCTGTTCATTACCAAAGGCAGGGTTGAGGTCGTGGCGATAGAGATAATTCTCTATGAAATATCCCGACTCGAGATTCTGAGCAACGGCAGCAGTACTCAACACGAGCAGAGACGCTGCGATGATATATTTTATTTTCAACATAGGAGTATTCATCTAAATATGTAACAATTTTTACAACTCATCCTCGTAGTATCCACTAACGGTGACACGAACATTCTTCAAGTCGAGCGACTGAACTGGTGCGAGTGCCTCATCGGCTTTGTCAGCAACGATGGTTGCACGAAGTCGTATGCCATCGAGATTCCTTATCACACCACCTGTCTGAACGAACTCCACATCCTGATTCTGGGCATAAGCCTCGAGTTTGTTGCAAGTGAAGGTGACGCCCGATATCTCCTTTCCGTCCTTTCCAAGAGGCGAAAGCGTCAGAGTGGCACCAAGAGGAATCTGCGATGTCACCTTTGCTGTTACCTTGAGCGACTCAACGACAAGTTTCTGGAGCACATCGGCATCCCAGTCGTTGTCGGTTTTCTCATACACGATAACCGAACCCTCGCTGAGCGACAATGGTGCAAAGAAGGTGTATTCGCCCTCAACCTTGTCCACTTCCATGCCAAGTTCGAAATCCACTACCTGCTGTTCTGGTATGCAAGGATTCTGCACATCGACAACGATTTTGTCAGGCAATCCACCACCAGAGAGGATATTCTTCAATCCGGTGAATCTCGCATATTCAGCATTGCTGAAATCGCCATAGTAAGCCTTTGGCTTTGTAGGAGAAAGGCAGAATGTGGAAGGTGACTTCACAATGGTCAGGACACCATCGTCGAGGCTATATGCACTTCTTTTCACACCCTCTCGCTCGCCACAGAACTGGAATCCCGCCTGTGCCTTCACATTATATTGTGCAAGAGGATTGGTCACCTTTATGTAAATCTGTGGATTTCCCAATACGACATTGGTGTTGTCGTCATTGAGAATGTCTGGAAGATCGTGGAGGGCAATAGGATCGATGTTGACATCTTTGATGTCGTATTTCAATCGACCAGTGAAATGCGTCACCTTGATTTCCGACATATCAGGACTACAATCATAGTGGAGTTCTACGCGTGGCAGATCATAAATGGTATGCGAATTGACGAAATCATCGCACTCGACATAGATTCTGCCGGAAACAACCTGAATATCACCCGAAACAGACAATGTGCCTTCGGCATCCTCCTTGGTGATGAGTTCAATACCAGCCACTTTGGCATCGATAGCCGAGATGTGAATCTTCAGAT
>DCIM01000052.1 GCA_002316005.1 Prevotellaceae bacterium UBA1726
AGGTGGGTATCAAGGGTTCTTACGCCAAGACTGCAGCAGCTTTCAACGCAGCAAAGAACATCCACAGTTACCGCGTGAACTTCCGTCCACAGTACACCATCAACAAGATCGGTACCTACATCGACGATGAGGGTAACACTAAGGTTAAGAAGGCGGCTATCGCTGAGCTCACTTCAGGCATCAAGGTAGAGGCGTATTAGGCATACCCTCTCGCTCGGCTATGCCGCTTTCATAGCGATAGCGGAGAAAGAAATCCCTGCATTTTGATAGCAAGTCAAAAGCGCATAAGGGGACTGACTTGGAGGCGAGAGGGAGAGGGTCTTATTGGCACGAACGCCATGATGTAACAGAAAAAAGAAAAAGAGGACTACACTCCCGTGCCGTCCTCTTTCCCGAGTTGATCTTAGTATTTTGTCATTTTCGTTTCGGAGAAAAATTTCGTCGTAAAAAACAACACAAGCCAAAACCAACTCACTACTACATTTAACTTAAAACAGTTTTCTTTTGAATTCCTTTCAAAATCCCCATCATGAATCTTATCAGTTCATCAGGGATCTCATTCTTTTACTTTTCATGCGTTCATATTACGCTCCCTTGCGCATAGACGCAAATGGTTTTGCTTTTCAAGAACGGCGTCACACGACGCGATTCAAAATATTTATAGTGATTATATGCTTATTTATAATTTCCAGTTATTGGTCCATTTTAAATTAATTGTCTACTAAATCAACGGTCTGAATCTATTCAAAACCATCTAATTTTGCAAAGTGAAAATAGCAAAATCCTCACTTTTGACTGCAAAGTTAAATATTTCTGTGGTAATATCCAAATTTTTTTCCGATTATTTTTTCAACAATACAAAATTTAAGAAAATTACACAGCGTTCTTTGCCTCTTTGCGTTGAGAAACAACGCGTGGATGTCGTTATTTGAGAGTTACTTCAACGATGGTATCGACGCCTTGTGGAGTTGATGGAAGTGTGAGCGTAACGCCTGAACCCGCCTTTGTGACAGCCACCTTCTCGCGAGAGGCGAACATCACTGCCGACTTCACCTTCTTTGCATCAATAGGAAGGTAAAGGCCTGTGTCCTTGCCATTCATGATGTGGACAAAGAGCCGGTTGTCCTTCTGTGTCGTAACACCCCATTCGTGTGGTGCAACACAACCGCCGCGAGTGCCGTAGATGGTTTCGCCATTCACCTTCATCCACTCTCCTATTCCCTTCAGGCGCTCAACAGCCTCTGCAGGGAACTGTCCATCAGGACGAGGGCCGATGTTGAGAAGAAGGTTGCAGTTCTTACCTGCCGAACGGACAAGATTGCGAATGATGTCGTCAATAGACTTGTATTCCTTGTCGCGAATGTCGTAGCCCCACGACTCGTTCATCGTCATACATGCCTCAAGAGGATACTCCGTAATCTGCTGACCGGAAAGGCCATGGGTGTTCTCACCAGGGAGATCCTGCTCGAATCCTTGAATATCCTCGCCAGGGAATGGAACCATGTGGTGGTTGTTTAGCACCAGACATGATGGCTGAAGTTTATGAATCAGTTCATATTGCTCAGGCAAACGCCAGTCGAACTTGTCTGCCTCGAAGTCGTGATCCCACCAACCGTCAAACCAGATACAACCAACAGGGCCGTAGTTGGTGAGGAGTTCTGTGAGCTGCTGCTTCATGAAAGCAAGGTAAGAGTCGTAATTCATCTTGCCTTTTTCCAGTCTTGTGTTCTTTCCTGTACGACCGACAGGATAGTCTTCGCGTGTCCAATCAAGATGAGAATAGTAGAAATGAAGCTTTATGCCATGTTTCTGGCAAGCCTCGGCAAGTTCCTTGAGAACATCACGCTTGAAAGGGGTTGCATCAACAATATTATAGTCGGATGCCTTTGTTGCAAACATCGAAAAACCCTCGTGATGACGGGATGTGATGGTGATATACTTTGCACCTGCATCCTTTATTGACTTCACCCATTCGTCGGCATTGAATTTCGATGGATTAAAGCCATCTGCAATATGTGAGTATTCCTCTGCATTAAGACGTTCGTTGTGCATAACCCACTCGCCATGGGCAATCATGCAATAGAGTCCCCAATGAATGAACACGCCGAATTTGTTGTCCTGAAACTCCTTACGAGCCTGGAGAACTTCAGCAGTAGGCTGATACTGTGCAAAAGTAACACTCGCAACGCACATCAGAAGTGCAGAAAGAATAAGCTTTTTCATAAGATTATTTTATTAGTATGGTGCAAAGATAACGGAAAAAAATGAAATAAGGAAAAAAGAAGAAGTTTTTTTATCTCATCGCGAAGGGCCAGCGGAGGGCGAGGACGATGCCACGGAGGAGGAGATAAACAAGAAGCGCTATCCATAGGGCATTATTACCCAGCGACGAACGGAGGGAGAAATACGCCACGAAGAAAAGAACGGCACTGACAAAACACGACAGAAGCATCTCCTTTGTGCGCGTCATTCCGATGAACAATCCGTCGTAGATAAACGCCAAGACACCACATACAGGAATAAGCAAAGCGTAATGGAAATATGTGTGTGATGCCGCGATTACGGCGTTGTCGTTTGTGAGCAAAGAAATCAATCCGTCGCCACCTATATAATATAATAAGGTGAAGAGGACGGTAAACGCCCCACCCCACATGAGCAGACAACGATGCAACGAGGAAAGAGAAGGACGGTCGGCCGCACCAAGGAACTTTCCGCCCAATGCCTCGCCGGCAAAGGCAAAACCATCCATCACATAAGAGAAAAGCGTGAAGAATGTCATGATGAGAGTGTTGACGGCAAGAATAACAGGGCCTTGAGCACTACCAGCCGAAGTGAAATAGAGATTTACCGCCACAAGGCAGAGAGTGCGAAGGAAGATGTCGCGATTGACAGAGAAGAAACGAAGCAGGCGTTCTCCCTGTCCCTTTGCAATAGGGAATGTGCCTAAGCCTACATACGAAGGATATTGACGACGAGCAAAGAGCAGAAGAAGGATAAAAGCAATCCACTGCGAGAGCATTGTGCCAAGCGCAACACCCGCAATATCCATCTTCATGGCAAAGACGAACAACAACGAAAGGATGATGTTGATGACATTCTGAAGTATCGCCACCCGCATTGGTGTTCGGGTGTTCTGCATACCTATCAACCAGCCGTTGAGGGCAAACGAACCCAACACGGCAGGTGCCCCAAGAATACATATATTAAAATAGGTGGTGACGAGTGGCAGGGATTCCTCTCCCACCTGCATCAGGTACATTGCCACAAAACGGATAGGGACAAACGCCACAATGAAAAGGACGCCCAGTAAGAACCCCAAAGAAAGTCCATTGGCAAACAACCAACCGACCGACTCGTCATCCTTACGGCCAAGAGCCTGGGCAGTCATGCCCGAAGTGCCCATGCGAAGGAAGCCCAACACCCAGTACATCACATTGAAAATCATCGCACCAACGCTGACGGCGGCAAGATAGATAGCATTGCCTATATGGCCCACGATGGCAATATCGACCAACGACAACAGAGGAACCGTTATGTTGGAAACAATAGACGGAAGGGCAAGTTTTACAATCTGGCGATTCATTTACAACTGATATTTTGCCTTTCGCTTGGCCGACGGATGTGGTGCAGGAACACCCGGTGCCAATGGCGTCTGAACGGAAGTGGATTGTGACTGAGTCTTTGACGGCACTGGCATAGTACCACCCTTCACCCCACGATAATCCATCCAGCGATTCCAGATACGAGCCACATAGTCGGCAGTTTCACTACCACGCATATAGCCACTCTTCACGACAGGGTCGTTATAGAAAGCTGGCGACTGGAGTTTGAGAATAAACTCGCTCACATTATCCCATAGATAAGGCGAACGCCCATATTTACGCGCCAATGCCATGGCATCGCGAACATGGTTGGAACCGCCATTATAGCTTGCAAGGACAAACTTCATCTTCTCGGAAGGATTAGTGATATCCTTGAAACGGCCGGTCAGTTCGGCAATATACTTTGTGGCAGCGGCGATGTTCCTCTCCGGATTATAGATGTCCGACTGAGCAAGCCCCAGATGAGAAGCCGTTGAAGGCATTATCTGCATCAATCCGCAAGCACCTGCCCACGAATGAGCACGAGGGTCGAAGGTGGATTCCTGGTAGCACTGAGCCGCCAGGAGATGCCAATCCCAACCAGCAACAGGAGCATACTTCATGAAGAGATAATCGTACTCGGAAATGATGCCTTTCGAGCGATTGAGCATTGGCGAATAAACTTTACGAGTGACACTCGCTGAAGAAAGCCAGAACGACTGCTCCGCCTCTACCTTCTTGATGACATCAGCAGTGAAGTAATGATTAAGGGTGTCGGCAAGAGATGTATTACTTTGATTTACAAGCCAATGCCATTTATTACCAGAAGCATTGCTCAAACATTCAGCAAGGTCGTCGACCTTATCCTTCATTGGCATAGCAAGAACATCAGCCTCACCCGATTTCAGTCGGTTTTCCATATCGGAAGTATCCTTACAAACATCAACACGAAGACTTACTCCAATATGCTGACAGAAATTCTGAAGAAGAAGATAATGGAGACCCATGCCACGACCATGAAATTCGTAGTAGGTGTCAGGGCCCGAGATAGTAACCATGATAAGTTCGCCGTTGGTAATGATATCCTCCAACTGAAGCGAAGAAGCAGGCACCGAGACATCACTACTATTGTTAGCACCCCATGGATCTGGGGCACTCTCTTTCTTGCCACAGCTGACGAAAATAACAGTGAGCAAAAGGGCGAATATCGGGATATTATGAATTCTCATAATGAAATATGATGCAAAATTACAATAATTCTTTGGAATTACCGATAAAAAGTATTACTTTTGCAACGAATTTTAATTTATTTAGAAATTTCACCAACAAATTATTATAAAAGGTGGATTAAGATTTTAGTTATGTTAAGGATAGCAGTACAATCGAAAGGACGCTTGTTTGAAGACACCATGAACCTGTTGGCCGAGGCCGACATCAAGGTTGGTGGCTCGAAGCGTACACTATTAGTAGAATCGACAAACTTCCCACTCGAAGTTCTTTATCTGAGAGATGACGATATCCCTCAGTGTGTGGCAAACGGTATCGCAGACATTGGTGTTGTCGGCGAGAATGAATTTGTTGAACGACACGAGGACGCAGAGATTATCCAGCGTCTCGGTTTTTCGAAATGCCGTCTGTCGCTTGCCATCCCAAAGGCTATTGACTATCCTGGCGTAGAATGGTTTGAAGGCAAGAAGATTGCCACATCATATCCAAATATCCTCCGCGACTTCCTTGCAAGCAAGGGCGTCACAGCCGACATTCATGTAATAAACGGTAGTGTGGAAATCAGTCCTGGTATTGGCCTTGCCGACGGAATCTTCGACATTGTAAGTTCGGGTTCTACCCTCGTGAGCAACAATCTCCGTGAAGTGGAAATTGTGATGAAGAGCGAAGCTCTGCTCATTGGCAGCAAGGACATGACCGCCGACAAGAAGGCAATCCTTGAGGAGATGCTTTTCCGTTTCAAGGCCGTTCGCGACGCTGAGGACAAGAAATATGTAAGAATGAATGCCCCAAAGGACAGATTGAACGAAATCGTTGCCGTCCTTCCGGGTTTGAAGAGCCCAACAGTAATCCCACTTGCCGACGACAACTGGTGTTCGGTACATGCAGTAATCGACCAGAAAGTATTCTGGGAAATCATCGGCAAACTCAAGGAACTCGGTGCACAAGGCATTCTTGTAACACCTATTGAGAAGATGATTCTATAGAATAGGGCTATCGTCACGGCATCATTGTTTGGCGTTTTATACATTCAAAAAGAAACAACTAATGAAGATAAACAGATTTCCTGATTCCAACGAATGGAAGGATATCATTGCAAGACCGCAGTTGGATGTGTCGCAGTTGAATGAGATTGTCAACGGCGTACTTCAAGACATCAAGGCAAATGGCGACGAAGCCGTAAAGAAATACGAGGAGAAGTTCGACCATGTCTGCCTTGAAACCCTTGCTGTAAGCGAAGAGGAGTTGAACGATGCAGAGACACTCGTTGACGATGAGTTGAAAACAGCACTTCGTCAAGCCCACGACAACATAGCGCGTTTCCACGAAAGTCAGAAGTTTGAGGGACAGAAGGTGGAAACCTGCAAAGGTGTGACTTGCTGGCAGAAGAGCGTTGCGATTGAGAAGGTAGGATTGTATATCCCTGGCGGTACTGCCCCACTCTTCTCTACTGTCCTGATGCTCGCCACACCAGCAAAAATTGCTGGTTGCAAGGAGATTGTCCTCTGTACCCCTCCAAACCGCGAAGGAAAGGTTAACCCTGCCATTTTGATGGCCGCACGCATTGCCGGAGTGAATAAGATTTTCAAAGCCGGTGGCGTTCAGGCAATCGGTGCTATGGCCTATGGAACAGAGTCGGTGCCAAAGGTAAGTAAGATTTTCGGTCCTGGAAATCAGTTTGTCATGGCCGCAAAGCAACAAGTTTCACTCCACGAGGTTGCAATAGATATGCCAGCCGGTCCTTCGGAAGTATGCGTTATTGCTGACGAGACAAGCAACCCAGTGTTCGTGGCTGCCGACTTACTCTCGCAAGCCGAACACGGAACAGATTCGCAGGTAATACTCATCACGACATCAGAGAAACTGTTGGCTGACACACAAGAGGAGATTGCCCTTCAGTTGGCCGTTCTCCCACGCAAGGAGATTGCCGAGAAGACACTTGAGAATTCGCAGCTTGTCCTTGTTCACGATACCGACGAAGCGATGGCACTCAGCAATGAATATGCACCTGAGCATCTCATCATCTGCACAAAGGACTACGAGGCGTTGGCCGAGAAGGTTGTGAATGCAGGTAGCGTGTTCCTCGGTCAATATGCATGTGAGAGTGCCGGCGACTATGCATCAGGTACAAACCATACACTCCCTACTCACGGATATGCCTTGGCATATAGTGGAGTGAACCTTGACTCGTATAATAGGAAAGTGACATTCCAGCATCTGACAAAGGAAGGCGTTGACACAATCGGTAATACTGTTGTGCTGATGGCGGAAAACGAACAGTTGGAAGCACATGCTAATGCAATGAGAGTGCGTTTGGGAAAGAACTAATTGGGAGAAAGGAATAATGAAAAGTATTGAAGAATTGGTAAGGCCGAATATCAGGTCATTGGCACCATACAGTTCGGCACGCAACGAATATAGCGGTCATGTGGCAAGAGTATTCCTCGATGCCAACGAGAATCCGTATAACAAACCATTCAACCGCTACCCTGACCCTTTGCAGGAAGAAGTGAAAACTGCATTGAGGAAGGTGAAGGGCGTAAGAGAAGAATGCATCTTCCTCGGCAATGGTTCGGACGAAGCAATCGACCTTCCTTACAGAATATTCTGCCGTCCGGGCGTTGACAATGTAGTGGCTATTGAGCCAACATACGGCATGTATAAGGTTTGTGCCGATATCAATGATGTTGAATACCGACCAGTACTGCTGGATGAGAAATTCCAGATTAATGCAGAGAAACTGCTCAATGCAACCGATGCGAACACAAAACTCATCTGGATTTGCAGTCCCAACAACCCTACCGGCAACTGCATAAACCGCGACGAAATAGTAAAAGTCATCACTGGTTTTGATGGTATCGTCATTGTGGATGAAGCTTACAGTGATTTCTCAAGCGAACGACCATTAAGGCTGGAATTGGACAAACATCCAAACCTCATCGTTCTGAACACATTGAGTAAGGCATGGGGCTGTGCCGCAATACGTCTTGGAATGGCATTTGCCAGCAAGGAAATAATAGACATATTCAACAAGGTAAAGTATCCTTACAATATCAACCTCTTGACACAGCAACAGGCACTTGAATCGTTAAAAGATCCATTCACCGTAGATAACTGGGTTAAGACTCTGCTTCAAGAGCGCGAACGCCTCATGGCTGCAGTAAAGGAACTGCCTATTACTGAGGAGGTGTACCCTACAGACGCAAACTTTTTCCTCGCGAAGGTAACTGATGCCCAGAAGATATACGATTACTTAGTTGAAGAAGGCATAATTGTTAGAAACAGAACGAGGGTTCAGCTCTGCCATAATTGTTTACGAATAACAATAGGCACACGAAGTGAGAATGCAGAACTTCTCGGTGCTCTACGCAAGTACTAAAAACTAAGAAGTGAATTAGACCTGTTTTCAAATAATAAAGGCCCGCTGAAAAAGCGAGCCTTATTTTTTTCTATCCTTATGTAAATCTGTTTAGAAAGGAAGATCGTCAGTTGTCTCAACTGGAGCAGCAGCCTGTGCAGCAGCAAAAGGATCAGCCTGTGGAGCTGCCTCTGGTGCTGGAGGGAATGGAGCATTCTCTGGTGCGAATGGTGCAGCACCAGTTGAACCAGCAGCAGCTGGATCAAAAGCGCGAACATCAAAAGCACGGATATCGCTGAACCAACGGCCATTCCACTCGCGAGCGTCGATGTCGAAAGAAACTGTATATGAACCACCTACCTGGATGTTAAAACGTTGGAGGCGATCAGAACCAAAAACATTGAAAACCATCTTACGAGGATACTGTCCGCTCTGATATTCCAAAACAAATTCCTGAGTCATCCACTTCTCACCCGGATTTCTCTTGCTATCACCTGTACGAGGTTCAAGCGCTGCGATAATTTTACCTTGTATTTCCATTTAATATACCTATTTTAATTATTCTTTTTTTGCGTTTTTAGTGAATTGCACCGCGAAATTAATAAAATAGTTCTAAAAATGGAAACTTTTCTCCTATTTTTTTTGTTTCAACCAACATATTTTTGTATTTTTGTCGAAGAATAACAAATTAAATATACGTATATGAGATTTACCTTATCTAGTAGCGAGCTCAACGGACAGTTGCAGACTCTTTCCAAAGTTATCAATAGCAAAAATTCACTTGCTATTCTTGAATGTTTCCTTTTCGAAGTTGCAAACGGCAGAATGAAGATTACTGCAAGCGACAGCGAAACCGTGATGACCACATCAATTGCACTGGAAGATGCAGATGTAGAAGGCAAGTTTGCCATTCCTAACCGCACTATTCTTGATGCAATGCGTGAATTGCCAGAGCAGCCTCTTACATTTGATGTTGACACCGTCAACCTCACAATTAAAGTGCTCTATCAGAATGGTATGTACAACTTTACTGCAATGAACGCAGATGAGTATCCACAGATTCAGCCAATCGGCGAAGGTGCTTCTGTCATCACTATTGACGCAAGCATCCTCAGCAACAATATCAGCCGTTCAATCTTCGCAACAGCACAGGATGAACTTCGTCCTGTAATGAACGGTATCTACTTCGACCTCACACCTGATTCTCTTGCAATCGTAGCAAGCGATGGTCATAAGTTGGTTCGCAACAAGAACTATTCAGTGAAGTCAGAGTCGCCAGCTGCATTCATCATGCAGAAGAAGCCTGCTACATTGCTCAAGAATGTATTGGGTAAGGATGGTGGCGATGTTGTCATCAAGTTCGATAATCGTAACGCAGAGATTACTTTCGGTGAGGGCACTCTTTCATGTCGTCTTATCGAAGGCCGTTATCCAAACTACAATAGCGTTATTCCAAAGGACAACCCTAACCAGTTGACAATCGACCGTAAGGTGCTCCTTTCTGCACTCCGTCGCGTCCTTCCATTTGCAAGTGGCACACAGTTGATCCGCTTCCATCTTGAGACAGGTAAGCTTGAACTCAAGTCAGAGGATATCGACTTCTCAACAAGTGCACAGGAGAAGATCCAGTGTGACTACAACGGTCGTCCAATGAGCATCGGTTTCAAGGGTGGTTCTTTGACAGAAATCCTCAACAACCTTGATTGCGAGGAGGTGACACTTCAGCTTTCTGACCCAAGTCGTGCTGGTGTTATTGTTCCTACAACACAGCCTGAGAACGAGGAAATCCTCATGCTCATCATGCCAATGTTGCTGAACGATTAAACGATTGTCTACCCTACTCCCTTGGGGAATAGCATTGAAAAACATTTATTAGATGAAATTAAATCTGACAAAGCCACTGGTGGTCTTCGACTTGGAGACCACCGGTCTTGATATAGTAAACGACCGTATTATCCAGATATCTTATATTAAGGTGTCGCCAGATGGTACGGAAAAGCGTGATGCATTCTTCATCAATCCAGAGTGCGATATTCCTGCTATCGTTCAGGAACTAACTCATATCACGAACGAAATGGTGAAGGACGCTCCAACATTCAAGGACAAGGCAAAGGAACTGAGCGAAGAATTTGCAGGTTGCGACTTCGCCGGTTACAATTCCAACAGTTACGACATCCCTCTCCTTGCAGAGGAGTTCATCCGTGCAGGAGTCAATTTTGACTTTTCAAAAAGCCGACTTATCGACGCGATGGTGATATTCCGCAAGATGGAGCGCCGCAATCTTGCTGCAGCTTACAAGTTCTATTGTGGCAGAAAGATGGAAGATGACTTCCAGGCACATCGCGCAGACGAGGATACGGAAGCAACATGGCGTGTTCTTCAGGGACAGCTCGACATGTATGCCCCTGGCATGCAGGAAGAGGAAGACAGAGTTCTGTTGAACGACATGGATTTCCTTAACGAGTTCTCACGACAAGGAAACAAAGTTGACTTTGCCGGTCGTTTCTTCTGGCGCGAGATGGAAGGTCCTGACGGAAAACCACTTCTCGACAAAGATGGCAAACCAAGAATGAAAGAAGCGTTCAACTTCGGAAAGTACAAGAATTGGTTTGTTACAGATGTCCTTCGCAAGGATCCGGGATATTACAGTTGGATGATGCAAGGCGATTTCGCGGCAGACACTAAGCAGGTGCTGACACGAATCCGTTTGCAAGAGTTTGGAAAATAGTTGAAACATGAAAATTCGCAGATGCCTATTTGCTGTTCTTTGTTTACTCTGTTCTTTGAAAGGATGGAGTCAAGAACTTGATGCAAATATCCGTATCAACCATAATCAGGTTCAGGGTACAGATGTCAGCATCTTCGAAAACCTTGAGGAGACACTGACGCGTTTTGTCAACGAACGCCAATGGACAAATCTGCAGTTTCAGAAGAACGAACGCATAAAGTGTAACTTCAACATTACTGTGACAAAATACGATCAAAGCAGTAATACATTTACATGTCGTTGTGTCGTTGCAGCAAACCGTCCTGTTTACAACTCGTCATATACAACAACTTTCTACAGCAATACTGACAATGACTTCATCTTCACCTTTGCACAGTTTGACCAGATAGAGTTCAACGAAGAGAATGTGGACAACCAGCTCACAGCCCTCTTTGCTTACTACGCATACCTGATCATTGGTCTTGACCTTGACACTTTCGGACCAAATGCTGGCGAGGATATCCTTCAGCGTTGCCTCAATCTCTGCAATAATTGCCAGACACTTGATTTCCCAGGTTGGAAGGCGTTTGAATCGGACAAAAACCGTTTCGCTATCATCAACGATTATCTTGATGGCGGTATGGCTCCTTTCCGCCAGTTCCAATACGATTACTATCGAACAGGACTTGACGAGATGGTGAACAATGTAGAGCGTGGCCGAACAAATATCACCACAGCAATTGAGACAAACCTGAAGAAAGCACATGAAGATAAGCCATTGAGCCTTGTTCCACAGATTTGGACAGATTATAAGAAAGATGAACTTGCCAATATATATAAAGGTAAGGGAACATCTAAGGAAAAAGAGTCTGTCTATGATATTCTTTTCAGTATCAATGCCAGTCAAAACAAGTACTGGGACCAGATTAAAGAATAATGCTACAGCAATTATACATTAAAAACTTTGCCCTCATTGACGAACTCGATGTAGAGTTTTTCCCAGGGTTTTCAGTTATAACCGGTGAAACGGGCGCAGGTAAGAGCATCATCCTTGGTGCTCTTGGTTTGTTGTTAGGCAATCGCGCCGACATCAAAGCTCTTAAGGAAGGCGCTCAGAAATGCACAATCGAAGCACATTTCAATATCGAGCAATATGGTTTTGAACCATTTTTTACAGAAAACGACATTGATTATGTTGCCGACGACTGTATCCTACGTCGCGAAATCAATGCAAACGGAAAAAGTCGTGCATTTATCAACGACACTCCTGTCGGATTGAATCTGATGAAGGAATTGGGCGAACAACTTATCGACATTCATTCGCAGCATCAGAACCTGCTTCTACAGAAGAATGATTTCCAACTTTCTGTTGTAGATATCATTGCCAAAAACCAATTACTTCTTGCTCAATACAAGAAAGAGTACGCCAACTACCACGATGTGCAGATTCGCCTCAAGAAAACACGCGAGAGTATTGAGGAGAACAAGGCAAATGTTGATTTCATTCGTTATCAATATGAAGAACTCGCAAAACTCAATTTGAAGGAAGGCGAAGAGGATGAACTCGAGCATGAATCGAACACTATGCAGCACTCAGAGGACATCAAATCAAACCTCTATGAAGCAAGTAGTAACCTCGACGACGACAATACCGGTATCTTAGTTCGACTTTATCGCTCTGTTTCTGCAATAAACAGTATTACCAATGTATTCCCACAGGTTGAAGAAACTGCCGAGCGACTTAACGACTGTTATATTGAACTCAAGGACTTGTCAGCCGACATCAGCAGTATGCTTGAGGATGTCGAATATGACCCAGACGAACTCGAAAGAATCAACGACCGTCTCGATGCGATATATACTCTCGAACAGAAGCATCATAAGAACAGCGTTGCCGAACTGATTGAGTTGCAGAATGAATACAAAGAAACACTCGACAATGTAGAAAACAGCGATGTTGCCATTGAGGAACTTGAAAAGGAAATGGCAGAGGCATTGAAGAATGTTAATAAGATTTCTGCCGAGCTAACAAAGAAGCGTCAGGCATCAGCAAAAACCATTGAGAAGGAAATTGCCGAACGACTCAAGCCATTAGGTTTGCCAAACGTACGCTTTGCCGTTGAGATTTCAAAGAAAGAAGTATCTGCTGATGGTTGCGACGAGGTGGAATTTCTCTTCTCTGCCAATCCTGGTACCCCACTCCGCCCTGTCAGTCAGATTGCCAGTGGTGGTGAGATAGCGCGTGTGATGCTGTCTCTCAAAGCTATGTTGAGTGGTGCTGTAAAACTCCCTACTATCATCTTTGATGAAATCGACACAGGTGTTTCTGGTCGCGTAGCCGAACAGATGGCGATTATCATGAATGAGATGGGACAGAATGAACGACAAGTGATAAGTATCACCCACTTGCCACAGATTGCTGCTCAGGGAAGCAACCATTATAAAGTTTATAAGGAACAAGACAATAACAATACCCAAAGCCACATGGCATTCCTCTCTGACGACGAGCGTGTAGAAGAGATTGCCCAGATGCTCAGTGGTAGCAATATCACAGAGGCGGCTATAAACAATGCTAAAGAACTTTTAGGAAAATGAAAAAGATTGTTTTAATATTCACCTTCGTTATTGCATTCACGTCAGCTTTTGCTCAGAGTGCGATGGTTCAGAAGGCAGCAAAATCAGTATGTTCTCTCACTACATTCAATGCCGACGGTACAATTCTTGCTACAAGCCATGCTGTGTTCTTCGGCGAAAGTAATGAGTGTATCTCTGCTTTTACCCCATTCGTTGGTGCAAGTAGTGCTATAATTATTGATGCCTACGGTCGTAAAGCACAGGTTGAATCAATCATTGGTGCTAACGAAATGTACAACATCTGCCGATTCAAGGTGGCAACAAAAGTAGCTACACTTGCTGTTGCAGAAAAACCTATTAAGGAAAAGGCTTTTGCCATTAGTTATAGTGTTCAGCGTCCTTCTGCTAAAGCCCTCACTGTGAAGACAGCAGAGACTTTCAAGGAAAAGTACAACTACTATGTTTTCAACGAGGAAATAAGCGATGAACTTGAAGGTTGTCCGATCGTAAATGAAAACGGTCAGATGGTTGGACTTGTTCAGCGTGCTAACACCAACTATAACATCCAGTCAACTGATGCTCGTTTCTATGCAGAATTAGCATCTTCTGGTCTTTCTTCACGCGATGATATACTGAAAAAGACTAACATCCGCACAGCACTTCCTGACAATCACGATCAGGCCCGTTTGATGTTGATGATGATTGATGCACAGAGCGATTCGCTAAATGTTATTGGTACCGTAAACGAATACAACTCACGCTATCCTGGTGATATTGACGGTTATGCCGCACTCAGCCGTTATCAAGTGAACCACGGCAATCTCACCCGTGCAACACAAGCCATGAACGAATGTATAAAAAATGCTTCGGACAAGGCTGAAGCCTATAGTGAGTATTCAAAGCAGATTTATAATGTTGCCACATATATGCCTGATAGTGTTGATTGTGAGTGGACACTCGATCTTGCAGAGGATCAGATTGTCAAGGCAATAGCCAACAAAAACCTTCCTGCTTACAGACATCAGTTAGCTCAGATACAATATGCAAAAGGCGACTACCTGCAGGCATATAATATTTTCGAGGAAATAAGCACAACAGAAATGGGCAACAGCGAACTCTTCTACGAGATGGCTCAGACGAAGTCGCATCTTGGTGCCGAAAATGCAGAGATTCTTCCATATCTTGATAAAGCTATCGAGAAGTGTCCAAAGCCATTGACAAACATTAGTGCCCCTTATTTCTATGCTCGTGGTATTACGCTCGATGCTATGGGTGAATACAAGAAGGCCATGCGTGATTACAACACCTATGACACATTGATGTATTTCAATGCCTCTCACGACTTCTACTATACACGCTACAAGTGCGAGACAAAGATTCGCCAGTATCTGCAGGCTCTCAACGATATTGCACATGCCGCAATTCTAAATCCAAGAGAGGCAACATATCTTGCCGAAATGGCTTCACTTCAACTTCGCGTTGGCCAGTATGAAAATGCCATAAGAACTTGCGAGTTGAGCAAGAACCTCACTACAGAATACGCAGACATCTACATCATTGAAGGTGTGAGCTACTTGAAACTGGAACGCAAGGAAGACGCCAAGGCTGCATTTATTAAGGCGAAGGAACTTGGCGATCCTCGTGCCGAAGAGTATCTACAAAAACTATAATATCGGTTATGATGCCTCCACATATAAAATTTGCCATTCTTGAATCCAATGTCTTTGCAGGCATTGGGCTCAGACAGTTGTTGGAGGATATGATTCCATTTGCTGATATTGACTTATTCTCAACGATCGACGAGCTGAAGAACTCAAATGATGAATATGTGCATTATTTCGTGTCTTCACGCCACTATTTCGAGAATTCGACATTCTTCCGTTCTTTCCCTCACAAGATTATTGTTCTTGTAGCTGGCGACATGCAGATTGCTGGTGTGATGACAATAAATGTATGTCAGAGTGAAGGTGCTCTTGC
>DCIM01000066.1 GCA_002316005.1 Prevotellaceae bacterium UBA1726
GCGATGATGCTTACATTCCTTGCTCCAGTATTCCGTTCTCTCCCAGAGAGCGAGCGTGGTCGTGTGGCATTGGCATTGGCTATTCCAATCGGTTGTAACATCGGTGGTATTGCTACTCCTATCGGTACACCTCCTAACGGTATTGCCCTTGGTGCTTTGAAGGATGCTGGTATCAACATCTCATTCCTCGACTGGCTTGTAATCATGACTCCGCTCATGCTTGCTATCCTCTTGATTGCTTGGGTATTGCTCCTCCGTATGTACAAGTTCACTTCTGACAAGCTTGAGTTCAAGATTGAAGGTGGTGCAAAGAAGGGCTGGGAGACAAATGCTATCTACATCATCATGGCTCTTACTGTAGCACTCTGGTGTGGTGAGAAGATTTTCGGTATCAACTCTTATGTTGTTGCCCTCTTCCCTGTAGGCGCATTCACAGCTCTTGGTATTGTGAACTCTGAAGATATCAAGCAGATTGACTGGTCAGTACTCTGGATGGTAGCTGGTGGTTTCGCCCTCGGTACAGGTATGAAGCAGTCTGGTCTTGCAAAGGCAATGGTTGAGAGTATCCCATTCGATACATTCCCTGTTTTTGCAGTCCTCATTGGTGCAGGTCTCCTCTGCTGGTTGCTTTCTACATTCATCAGTAACTCAGCATCTGCAGCTCTCCTCGTTCCAATCCTTATCACAGTAGGTACAGGTATGAGCGACCAGTTGGCTGGTATTGGTGGTGTTACAACATTGGTTGTTGGTGTTGCCCTCTGTGCTTCGTTCGCTATGGCATTGCCAATCTCTACACCTCCAAATGCTATTGCATACTCAACAGGTCTTGTTAAGACAAACCAGATGGCAAAGGTTGGTATCATCATGGGTATCGTAGCTATGACACTCGGTTATGCAATGCTCATCGTTCTTGGTTCAATGGGCGTATTTGACAAGTTCTAAAAGGAAGCCTCACCCCCTCACATCACTTTGAGGGGAGTAAATAATAAAAGGCACTCTCGAGATTTCGGGGGTGTCTTTTTTGTTGAAGACAATCTTTTATTCTCTCACTATGGTATTGCCTCCTATTCCCTCCTCACCGAGATATCACAAGATGTTTTTCTAATTATTCAGACATTTATTTTGCGATGTGATAAAAAACATGTATATTTGCAGATGTTTCTAAAAAACTATTATCTATAACGTGGATAATATTCCACATAAACCTATTAACTATATTATGGTAAATCGTTTTATTCTCAATGAACTTTCTTATTTTGGTGCAGGTGCTCGTCATGAGTTGCCAAGTGTAGTTGAGCGTCTTGGTTTTAAGAAGGCTCTTGTTGTAACAGATAAGGGACTCGTTAAGTTTGGTGTCTGCAAGATGGTTACTGACGTGCTTGAGGGCGCAAATATTCCTTACGAGGTATATGACGAGGTAGTACCTAACCCAACAGTCACAAACGTAAAGAATGGTGTTGTAGCATTTGCCAAGGCTGAGGCCGACTTCATTGTTGCTGTGGGTGGTGGCTCTTCTATGGATACGGCAAAGGGTATAGGTATTGTAACAAATAACCCAGAGTTCAGCGACGTAGTAAGTCTTGAGGGATGCGCTCCTACAAAGCATAAGACAGTGCCAATCATTGCTTTCCCAACAACAGCCGGTACTGCTGCTGAAACCACAATCAATTACGTTATCATTGATGAGGAGGCTCACAAGAAGATGGTATGCGTTGACCCTAACGATATCCCTTGCTGCTCAATTGTTGACGCAGAACTCATGATGTCGCTTCCAAAGGCAACTACTGCTGCTACAGGTCTTGATGCCCTCACACATGCAATCGAAGGCTATATCACTAAGGCTGCATGGGAACTTTCTGATATGTTCGAGATTGAAGCAATTCGCCTTATCAACAAATACTTGCGTCTTGCAGTATTTGATCCAGAGAATCCTAAGGGACGTGAGGGAATGGCACTTGCACAGTATGTAGCAGGTATGGCATTCTCAAATGTTGGCCTTGGTGTAGTTCATGGCATGGCTCATCCAATGGGTTCACTCCACAATATTCCTCATGGTGTAGCAAATGCTCTGCTTCTGCCAACTATCATGGAGTTTAACGCTCCTGTTTGTCGTGAGAAGTATGTAGAGATAGCAAAGGCAATGGGTGCTTACAAGGATGGAATGACTGAGGTTGAGGCAGCTCAGGCAGCTTGCGATGCTGTTAGAGCTTTGGCTGTTGAGGTAGGAATCCCTCAGCACCTTTCAGAGATTGGCATCTACGAAAAGGATATTGATGCTCTTGCCGATCAGGCAATTGCCGATGTCTGTACTCCTGGTAACCCACGAAAGGTTACACGCGATGATATCGTTGCACTCTACAAGAAGGTGCTCTAAATAGTACATCCCCTCTTTAGGAAATAGAATAATAAAAAGGCACTCTCGAGATTTCGGGGGTGCCTTTGTTTTGTATATGGGGTTTGATGAATTGACTAATGTGAGCAGTAATTCTCCAATGTGGATATTCTAAATGTCGATGCAGGAAGTCCTGATTTGTTTGTGAGGTTTGCCCTTGTGAAAGGTTGCCAACCATAACGAACAATCACCTCATATGCCTCGCCTAACTCTTTGCAAGTAAGTACAACCGTATTGCCTTCAATAACGGCTTCTGCAGGATAGAATATTCCTTTATCAGCATCTGCTACTTCAAATATGCTTGGCGCCTTGCCGTCAGACGTAGTCAAACCTTCAGCCCAGTTGAATTCCACAACGATTTGATTGTTGTCATTGATATTGACAAAGGTGGCTTCCGGACCGCTTGGAATAATGTTCTTATGATTGTATGTATCATAGAGAGCTTGAAGTGCAAGGCGATATCCAACCTCCGCTTTGCGTTTAGGATGCACATCAAGTGAGTCGCCCAAATCTGTTGTCACAGCCATTTTTACATTATCATAAGGTTCTGCCAGTTTTTGTTGACTATCCCTAAACCAAGGCCATGAAGGACGGTTAAGACTCGATAACTGTACGAAATAGAGAGGAAGGTCGCCTCCATAATCGCCGAACTGTTGTCTCAGACTCCATGTTAGCAAAGGGAACAGTTTCTCGTGCGCCTTGTAGTTATGGGCATTCGACTCACCCTGATACCAGATGAATCCCGTAATATCCATGCCCTCCAAAGGTTTCATACCTGCCTCGTACATATAACAAGGTTCGTAAGGATGACGCTGCAGAGGATTTGTTGCCTTTGCTATATTCTTCTTTGCCCGACCACGCACCCAGTCCTGAATAAAGTCGTTGTTTGTCCAGTCGTTCAGTATTGCAGGGAAATCATGTTCAAGGGTATTCCTGTCAATCCAAGCCTCAATAGGAGTGCCGCCCACAGCATTGCAAACCAAACCGATTGGTACATCCAGACTATCGCGCAGATTCTTACCGAAATAATAAGCAACAGCTGAGAACTGAGCCGCAGTCTCTGGAGTACATTCCGTCCATTCCGGAATGTTCATGTATTCAAGGTGGTTTACAGATTCAAGCACTTCTTCTGGCCATTCTGTATCATTTGTTGCCCAACGACCGGTCATGTTAAGCAAGCGGATTTTGCCATCCTTCGCATTTGGAACATCTCGCTCTGCTGTTGCTGCCTGACTAAGTGTAAATGCCATATTCGACTGTCCCGAACAAATCCAGATGTCACCTGCAAGGATGTTCTTATAAGTAAGAGTTTTCTTCTTTGTAGAAATAGTCAAGGTGTATGTCTTACCTGCTTTAAGGGCGTTCTCGTAGTTGTCCTCATAGATGAACCAATCTCCATAAATTGAAGCAGTATCCGTCTTTGTGAAGTCGTAGCCCTCGCCATCAGAAAGGTTCGCTGTCACCACCTCTCTGGCATCAGCCTTTCCTCGGCAGTGGAAAGTTTCACCTCGTTGCATCATCATATTGTCGCTATACCAAGCCGGCATCTGGAGTCCTCCATAATCACCGGTTATTCCTTCGTAAGCAGCCTTTGCCAGCAATCCCGCACCTTCGGCATTAGGATGAATACCGTCTGTGAGCAAATCCGGACGAGAATAGAGTGGGGTGAAGAAGTCAACGAGTTGGCAATTCTTTGCCTTTGCCACCATGTCAACCTCCTTAGTAATCTCCTCACGCCAATCACGAGTACCACTCAAGAAACGATGATGACGATGAGAGAGCGGGGTGAGCTCAGCAATGAGAATCCTCACTTGAGGATTAATCATCCTAAGCGTATCAATCAATGCACAATAATCAGGAATGAACTCGTCTCTGTAGTTTGGCCAGTTACGAGGGTCGGTATCGTTTATTCCCAGATGAATGACGGCAATATCAGCTTTGAACGCCTTTGCCTCCTGCCATTCCTTCTGCTGTATGTAAGGCCTATGCCCATGACGAAGCAGAGTAGCCCCCGGTTTTCCGAAATTGCCCACAACATATCCATCGCCCAACAGTTGTTGCAGTTGAACAGGATAGGCGTCTTTTTCTCGGTCAGCAATACCTGTGCCGTAGGTGATGCTGTT
>DCIM01000020.1 GCA_002316005.1 Prevotellaceae bacterium UBA1726
TGGTCGCCCCAGTACTGACCCATCTGCTGATAAATCTGCATGAACTGTGGGTCGGCTTTCTTCATTGCTGTCTCACTGGCAGCAAGCGACATTGACGCACCTCCCTTTGTATTTGGCACAAGGAGTGTCCATGTCTCGTCAATACCATAGCTCCACTGTGTGATATAATCACGATCAAGACCGCTTGATGTCTGGTTGCCGGCATCTTTCTTCACGAGTTCGCTCTTTCCGCGCATACTCTCCTTACCGTATTGCCATGTGTGGTAGAGGTTTGAGAGGTTGAGGCAGATACCAAGTGCCGCACCTGCTGCACAAACGGCTGTCGCCTTGCCAAACTGTGCGAGTGTCTTGTTCTTTATTGCACTTTCAAGATAAGCGAGTACCATAAGTGCAATGATGAACAGATAGTAATAAGTCATCTGCACATGGTTTGCCTTCACTTCAAAGGCGGCAAATACTGCCGTGAGAATGAATCCGCGCAGATACTTGCCTCTATACGAATAGACAACACCGGCTATCATTGGTGGCAGATAAGCCAAAGCCATCACTTTCCAGATGTGTCCTGCCGCAATGATGATGAAGAAATAGCTTGAGAATGCCCATATTATCGAACCTAATGCCGCCAGTTCCTTACGGAAATCGAAGGCGCGAAGGAGGATATAGAATCCAAGAAGATAGACAAACACATACCATACATTCTCTGGCAGCCAGAGGTGATAGGCGTTCATCGTTCTTGAGAGCATGTCTGTAGAACTGTAACTTGGGGCTGTCTGATAGGTTGGCATACCGCTGAATGTAGCATTTGTCCAACGGGTGCGCTCTCCTGTCTGCTCCAGATATTCCTGCTGCTCCTGTCCGGCTCCTCGTCCGGCTGATGAGTCGTGACGATAGAGGATTCGACCTTCAAGGTCGGCTGGCATGAAGTACGCAAAAGAGATTGCAGCAAACAATACAATCACCGCAATATCAAAGCCGTACTCCTTGAAAAAGTTCTTTATTGTGTTCATATTTTCGTATTTTCGTTCTTTTATTGTGCAAAGGTACAAAAATAATTCCATAAAGGTATTGCTCAAGCCGATAAATTTCATTATCTTTGCATAAAAGATAATAAAACACTATGCGAAAGGGACTTGTTTTAGAGGGAGGAGGCCTCCGCTCGCTGTTTTCGGAGGGCATTTTCGATGTCTTGCTTGAAAACGGAGTGGAGTTTGACGGTGCTATTGGCGTATCGGCTGGTGCAAGCATTGGATGCAACTTCAAGACGAAGCAGATAGGCCGTGCTTTGCGCTACAACACAAACTTCAGCAACGATTGGCGTTACATCAGTCTTCGCTCGTGGATTCTCACTGGCGACATTGTGGGAAGTGAATATGGCTATCATGTCATTCCTATAAAATACGATGTTGTTGACGCTAAAACCTACGACGAGAACCCAATGGAGTTTTATGCCGTGAGTACTGATGTTGACACTGGCGAGTTCTATGCGAAGAAACTCGACAAAATGAATCACGAGACTCTCGATTGGCTTCGCGCTTCGTCTTCTATGCCTATTGTCTCTCGCCCTGTCAGTATGGAGGGCCGTCGCTTCCTTGATGGTGGAATTGCCAATTCCATTCCGCTTGAATATTTCCAGAGTATTGGTTATGACCGCAACCTCGTAATCCTCACACAACCAATGGGTTATCTGAAGAAAAAGACAAAACTGATGCCTTTGTTTCATCTTTTCTGTCGCAAGATTCCGAAGATTATTGAGGCAATGAGCCGCCGTCACATCATGTATAACAGTCAGTTGGAATATGTGCAGAAACAGGTGGAATTGGGCAATACCCTTGTGATTTGTCCTGACGAGGCACTTCCAATCGGTCGAATAGAGATGAAACCTGAGAAAATGCGCGTTGTCTACGAACTTGGTCGTAAGGCAGGCGAGGCAAATCTTGAGCGCATAAAGGAATTTTTCAAATAAGTATGCGCAATATTCCCACAATAGAAATATTGTAAAATTTTATCGTACTAATTTTTACTCCATTTTTGCCTCAAAACGCCCCGAAAAGGGAATGAGAAAATGATTTCATTGGAATGACGATGTCATTTAAGTGAAATGAGGCGGTCATTTAACTGAAATGAGGAGTTCATTTAAGTGGAATGACAAGGTCATTTCAGCCATTTCTCCAAACCGCTAATAATCAACAAGTTACAAAGGTGAACTTTCATGTTCGCAGAAGATGGTGCTTTGTAACGGGCAATTCATGGGCAAAACTCGATTTGTACGAAAAAAGGAATCCTCGAAAGGACTCCTTTTATTGTTTATGCGCTATTTTCGCTATGTATTTTCTTGCCTTATATATATAATAAGGTGTAGGCTTTATTGCGAAATCTTCTCTCCAGCAATGATGCGACGATAGTTTTTGCTTTCAATCACATTCATGGCGTTTGTAATGGCTTGCTGCACAGGCACATTCAATGCTTTGTAGTAAGTGTCAACAGCCTCTGGGAAAACAGCCTTTACGAGTTCTGCACGGGCTTTGGCAATAGTAGTGAAACCGCTATAGTAGAAGGCCTCGTCGTTTTGCTTAACACCCTCGCGCTCAGCCACTTCGTTGAGTAGAAACACCAATTCGCCATTCTCGTTGAAGTTGTCGAGCAACTTCTCTGCAGTTGGATATTTCGCCTTCACATCATTCCTGCGGACATATTCCTGTGCCGTCTTTTCGCAGATATTGTTAGTGCAGATACTATCATACCAAGCAGTCTTGTACTTATCGTTTGTCACGAGGCGCAAATCAGGCATCAGCCCTCCCTTGGTGACATCACCCGAGGTTATTGCCTTATGGGCATTATGCATGAACATTGCCACTTGTTCGGCAGCACCTTCTGTGTCTTTTCCAATGAGAAACGCCATTCGGTAATACAACTGCTGAAGACTGTCAGCAAGAATGACGGCATTCATGCCGTAGTCGCCTTTTGTCTCAAGGAAATCAATGACGAAATTGACCGAATGATACTTCACATGCAATGAGTCGATTGCCCCTTTCACATCATGGAAGGTGTTCTCGCCAATATGCCCCACCTTCAGATAACTACTTATCTGCGACAGGTTATATGTGGCGGTCACATCCTGAGCATTCAGCGAAATGCCCATACTCAGAAGAAGCAGAATCAACAGTTTTCGCATATAGTCAAGCGAATTATTCTCCGTAGATTTCAGCAAGTTTCTTACCAAGGGCTTCACCACGAAGTCCTTCTGCCACAATCACGCCATTAGGATCAACAAGAATGCTTGCTGGAATTGACATTACGCCATATGTAGAACCGGCTACTGTCTGCCAGCCCTTGAGGTCAGAAAGGTGAATCCAGTTGAGGTTCATGTCCTTTACAGCCTTCTCCCAAGCTTCCTGCTTCTGGTCGAACGAAAGACCAACAATCTCGAATCCCTTTGCATGATATTTCTCGTAAGCAGCCTTCACATTTGGCATTTCTGCACGACAAGGACCACACCAAGAAGCCCAGAAGTCAATAAGCACATAGTTGCCTTTGCCTACATACTCTGAGAGCTTGTGAGGCTTGCCCTGAAGGTCGTTTTCCTCAATGTCAACGAACTTGTTTCCTGGGGCGCGTTTCTTCATTCCTGCAAGAAGTTGCTTTGCAGGTGCCATTGCAGGATGGTCGTAATAACCAGTACCCTCGGCACAGAATTCCTGTAGTTCGTCGAATTCGAGTTCATACATTATCTGACGAGCGAAGAATGCAGGAATGGTATTGTCGCGATTCTCCTTGACAGTCTTCATCACCAACTCTGAGAGTTTGCCGGAAACAGCATCATACTCAGCAATAATTGCCTCACGACGAGCCTCATCGTCTGTTGTCTTGTATTCCTTGCCGAGTGCCTCGAGTGGAGCTGCCATCTCGTCAATCTTATTGCAGACATCATAGAACTTTGCCTTTACATCCTCCGACATCTTTGCCTCTGTAGCAAACTTCTCTGCCTCTGGATTAGCGGTTTTCTGCTCTTGAGCGTGGCACGACAACATAAGCATTGCTGTCATCACCAAAGTGAAAATCTTATTCATATCAGTTATTGTTTTGTTCTACCTTATTTCATTTAACGGAATCATCACAAAGTCGCGTTTCTCCATCAGCGGATGAGGGATCTGCAGATCTGGTTCATCAATCGTCAGTTCTCCATAGAGGAGTATATCAATATCAATGAGGCGGTCGTGATAAACCCCATTTCTGCTCTTTCTCGTTCTGCCCAATTCGCGCTCAATGCCTTGTGTTGCCACAAGTACTTCGCGAGGCGAAAGACTTGTCTCCACCTTCAGGCAGGCGTTGAGGAAAGTGTTTTCTGAGGCAAAGCCCCATGGTTCGGTTTCAAGAAACGACGATACCTTCGTCACCTCTCCCACCCTCTCAGCGATAAGCCTTATTGCTTCGTTGAGATTATGCTCCTTGTCGCCAAGATTCGTTCCTAACGACAAGTAACAATCTACTCCTCCCCTCGGGGAGGTTGGGAGGGGGCTATTAGTCATTCAGGATAAGCAATGCATCGCCGAAACAGCCAAACTGATAGCCGTTCTTTGCTGCAAGGTTATATGCCTCCATCACAATCTCGTAACCTCCAAAGGCACAAGTCTCCATCAGCATTGTTGACTCTGGATGATAGAAGTTCACGAGCATATTGTCAGCAAGGCCGAAATCGTAAGGAGGGAAGATGAACTTGTTTGTCCATCCGTCATATTCCTTGAGCATTCCGTCAGTTCCAACTGCCGACTCTGTTGCCTTCACAACACTTGCGCCAACAGCAAGGACACGACGGCCGTTCACCTTTGCTGTGTTCACCTTCTTGCAAGCCTCAGCAGGAATAATCATCTGCTCCGAGTCGAGCTTGTGCTTTGTTAGGTCCTCTACTTCGATTGGAGCGAAATTGCCAAGACCGCAATGAACTGTAATGTATGCAAGGTCGATGCCCTTGATTTCGAGGCGCTTCATCATCTCGCGACTGAAATGCATACCTGTGGCAGGGGCAGTAACAGCACCTTCCTTCTTTGCATAAACTGTCTGGAACTCCTCCATATCCTCTTCTGTTGCGTTGTGTACCTCGCGTGCATCAAGGATATAATGTGGCAGTGGTGCCTCACCAAGTGCATAGAGCTCGCGCTTGAACTCATCGTGAGGGCACTCATAGAGGAAACGGAGCGTACGACCACGGGATGTGGTGTTGTCAATGACCTCTGCAACCATTGTACTTGAGTCGTCGAAGAAGAGTTTGTTACCGATACGAATCTTACGAGCTGGCTCTACGAGCACATCCCAAAGACGCATCTCCTCATTCAACTCACGAAGAAGGAATACCTCAATCTTTGCGTCTGTCTTCTCCTTTGTACCATAAAGGCGTGCTGGGAAGACACGAGTGTCGTTGAGGATGAACACATCTTCCTCATCGAAATAGTTGATAAGGTCCTTGAAGAGGATGAAATCGCCCTTCGATGGTTTGCCGTTCTCATCCTTGTGATACATGTCGATAGTGCCCGACTTCTTGTGAACAACCATCAATCGAGCCTCGTCACGACGAGTGATGCGATACTTCTCAACTGTTCCGTCCTCATTCTCGAACTCACGCTCAAGGTAGTGAGGATACAATGCTACCTGACTCTTTGGCAGCGCGAATTTAAACTGTGATAATTTCATCTATTTTCGTTTTATTCTATTTTCGTTTGCAAAACAGGGAATGTCGTCTTTTCTATTCCCAAGGTGCTATCTCATGACTTTCGAGCCATGGCTCAAAATCATCGTATGTGAGGCAATCCTCCAACCTGTACTCGCCCACTCTTGTTCGGCAGAGTGAGGTGAGATAAGCGCCGGAGTTCATTGCCGTTCCTATGTCGCGGGCAAGCGAACGAATATATGTTCCTTTGCCACAGACAACACGAATCTGAGCCGACTTCTTCTCGTCGTCGAACGAGAGGAGTTCAATCTCAGCAATATGAACAGGTTTTGCCTTCAGTTCCACTTCGCGGTCCTTGCGTGCAAGCTGATATGCTCGTTTTCCGTTTACATTGCAAGCGGAGAAAACCGGTGGAACCTGGTCAATCACTCCTACGAATTGTTTCAATGCCTCGCGCAAGTCGGCCTCTGTAATGTGGTCTTTCTCAAACCATTCGCTCTCAGGATGTTCCATGTCGAAAGAGGCGGTTGTTGCCCCAAACTGCAATGTGGCAACATATTCCTTGTCGTGCGACTGGAGTTCCTCAATGCGCTTTGTGGCTTTTCCCGTACAAAGTACGAGTACGCCTGTTGCCAATGGGTCGAGGGTTCCGGCGTGGCCCATCTTGCAACGCTTTATGCCGAGTGCTCGCGAAATGCGTGTACGGGCAAATGCCAATGCGCCAAACGATGACACCTTATATGGTTTGTGTATGCAGATAATCTCGCCTTCTCTGAAATTCAGCATATTCTCGTATTTAAGCGAAACACAATGCAACAACGCCAATGATTGCGCAATAGATAGCGAAGTAAATCAGTTTGCACTTCTTCACGAGGGCAATCATCCACTTACAAGCCAGACAGCCAGAGATGAATGCCGCAATGAAACCTACTATAAGCGAGAGGGTTGGAATTGGCACCTCTGCCGCATGGGTTGCGAGATACTCCTGTGATGGGGCAAACATATGCTTGAAGTCGATCAATGCCTCACCAAGAATCGGTGGGATAACCATCAGGAATGAGAACTGTGCCAGTTTCTGACGGTCGTTGCCGAGGAGGAGACCTGTTGCAATGGTACTGCCCGAGCGACTAAGACCAGGAAGAACTGCCACGGCCTGTGCGATACCGATGATAAAAGCATGCAGAGGCGATACTTCTTTCTTTGGTTTGTTGGCAAATCCGTTAGGGAAGAAATGTGTCAGAGCAAGGAGTGTTGCTGTGACCAAAAGGCATATTCCCACAACACGGATTACATTATCGGCATAGAGTGCCTCAATGGAATCCTTGAAGCAAAGACCTACGATACCCACAGGAATCATTGAGACAAGGATAGCGAATGTGTATCGTGTCTCATCATTCCATTTGAATTTGAGCAATCCCTTGAGAATCCAACCTATTTCCTTCCACAGGATAACGAGTGTTGAAAGAACTGTTGCCACATGGACAACAATATCGAAAGTGAGTCCGCCGGCTTCTGCCTCAGGACCGAGGAGAATCTTTCCGAGTTCCAGATGACCGGAACTTGACACCGGCAGATATTCTGTCAATCCCTGAACAAGTCCAAGGATGAGTGCTTGTAACCAATCCATATAATAATTTTTATCTAACTTTTATCCTCCCCCTCTTGCGTTAGCGGCACTCTCCCTAAAGGGGGCTTTTGACCTGCTATCAAAATGCAGCTGGGGAGAGAGGCTCTTTTTACTTATCCTTTGGCTTACGGATGATAGCGTAGATGATTGAAACGAATCCTACGAAACAAACTGCTGGTGCAATCTTTGTGTGGAGAGTATCAAAGATTGATGGATCGTAAGCCTCCTGAGTTGAGCCACCGCCACTCATAAGCACAAATCCGAGAACGACAATAATCATTCCAACGGCAAGGAGAATGAAGTTCACCTTGTCAAAAGCAAAATTTTTCTTGTCCATATTTTGTTGTTATTTTATTTTCATTTTTCCTTCCCCCTCCCTTTTGGGGAGGGATGGGGAGGGGCTGTCCTTAAATCTTATAAAGTTGTCCTGCTGTCATCTTGAGGAACTTGTTCACTGAGATATAAGTGCAAATCCAAGTGATGAACAATCCGAACAGCACTACCGAAACAGCAGTTATCGTCATCACCTCCCATGTAACCACAGTGAGGAGGTTTGGCTGGAATCTGTAGAGTGCGAACACTGCTCCCGCCAATACGAGGTCGGCAAGGACGGCAGCAAGAATACCAATCCACAAGCTCTGCTTGATGAACGGACGACGGATGAAGCCCCACGAAGCACCAACGAGTTTCATTGTGTGGATATTGAATCGGCGGGCATAGATACCCAGACGAACGGTGTTGTTGATGAGCGAGAAAGAAACGCAGGTGAGCAGACACGCGAGAATCAAAAGGATGATATTGATTCGGCGGAGATTGGCATTCACGCTATCCATCAGGTCTCGCTGATATGTCACCTCAGTTATCTTCGGATATTTCTTCAGTTCCTTCTGGATCCAACGGAGTGAGTCGCTGTTGGCATAGTCGCCTACAAGGTAGAACTCCACTGATGCCATGAAAGGATTGTCGCCAATGAATTCTGTTGGGTCAGAACCCATTGCCTTTGTGTGTTCCTTCAGGGCTTGTTCCTTGCTGATGAAATCCAGGTGGCTCACATACGCCTTCTTCTTGAGCGACTTTGTCAGCAACTGTGTCTCTGGCTTTGTCATGTCATCGTCAAGGGTGAGGGTGATGACGAAGTTCTCCTTTACATACTGCGACAGGTTGCGGGCAGTGAGGACACTGAACACTACCATACCCAAAAGGACGAGTACCATTGCTGTACTGATGCAGAGCGTTGCTGCTTGCAAACCACTATGATTCTTCTTTTTTTTCTTTCTTTTTACCATAATCTTGCCTTCCCTATTTCAAAAACAAATGGCGCAAAAACGCCGTAATAGGGAATTTGATGCAAATATAAGAAAAAAAATGCGTTTTCGTGCAAGTTTAAGTATCATTAACCTTTATGCTCCCCTTTTAGGGGACATAAGTCAAGTTACGGGAAAGAAAAATCCCGTCTTTGTTTGCCGTTGAAGTAGGCGTGTTTCCAACGCGCCTCACAACGCAAAGCCGCCCTACTCCACAATGACCGTCTTTTTTCCGAGGGCGTCGAACATCTTGCGAACTTGTGTTTTTCCGTTTTCGCGGGCTGTGGCGAGGTTTTCCTTCGTAACGCAATTCTCCTTCATCTTGCGCTGCGCCATCTTATAAAGAAGTTCATTATCGGCATAACTCCATTTGCCCGACTCATATAACAACTTCGTTGCTGCCTCGTCAATAAATTTCTCATCGAGGAGCTTCACTTCTGGAAGGGTGATAATAATCGAATCGCCCACCAGTTTTATCGCATCGTCCTTCATTTCCCTCATGTCAACGCCAAGGCGCAGTTTGCCTGTATAGACACGAGCCAATTCATCGTCCTTGTGTAGTAGTCGGCTACGGGTTGTATCAATAACTTCCTCATCACTGACGCAGAGGAATTCCCACTGACCGATTTGTCGCATTCTTTCAACACTGATTGGAGTATTCTCAATCTTCTCGTCAACAGCAATCGACACATTCGAAGACTTTACACCATAGACGAAATATGCTATGCAGCCAAGCACAACAATAATCAGCAACGCCAGCACTCCCAAGATCACTTTGAAGAAACGGGAAATGAAGTCGAATATCTTATCTGTCAAATCTTGATTATCCATTTACAAGCATTCGTTTAATTTCATCAAATATAAATTCTTTACGGAATGTGATGGTGATATTCTCCTCCTTGAATCCGAGTTGTTCAAGCAGTGGAACAAGCACTTTCGCTGCTGCTTCCTGGGCGGTTGGGATGATGTTCATCTTTGGTATTGAATCCATAATGTCGCTGCGTCCCTGCGCCGTGAGTTTCATCATTTCCTCGTCAGTGTAATTAGGACTAAACCAATCCTCATGCTTCTTTATCGCCTCATGGTTCACCTTCGTCTGAGTCAGCATTATCTTCGGATCGGGCAGAATCACCTCCAACTTATCGCCTTTTCTCTTGATATTCTTCTCGCTGAAGTCGCTGAAATCAACATATGCCTTCAGTGTTGCCTCGAGCGGTATTGCCACATATCGCCTACCGCGGGGAACATCCCACTTAAACTTCATACCGAGTACTGTTGCATCAATACTCCTCTTATCACTTTGGACAATCAACTTCTTCACATCAATCTCGGTGGTGTACAAACGGGAACAGTCCTGAATCTGTCGCACCAGCACCGCCATAGTGTCTATTGGTGCTGCAGGTTCCTCTTTTTGCGAATGGCCGCATTTCTTGAATGCGAAGAAACCGAGGACGAGGACAAGTAGCAGAAGTATGATTCTTGCCGTATGATTTTGACTCTTTTCCATAGAGTTGTTTCTTTCTGTTTTGCGTATTACTTAAAAATCCGCCACAAAAATAGTGTATTCTTTTCTAATCAGCAAAAATAATCCATTATTTTTTGTTATTTCAACAAGTTTTCCTTTAGACAGAATGACAGAATGAACAAAAAAAATAATTAATGAATAATTAATGGCTAATTAATGGTAATTAATGTTTTAAAGAAAAATCTATAACGATAATCCTTACTAAAATGCGCAACAATTCGTTGCTTCTCATGGGTATTTTAAGAGGGATCGTCGTTGCACTCCTCGACATCCGAACGAGAATCCTGAAGAAAATCCTTAATAATTAATGTTTTAAAGAAAAATCCATTTCAGGCTCCATGTAATTCGTCATTAATGTTTTATAATTGGTTTTATTTGGTTTTTTCATCGGTTTGCAGTAATTTTGCACTGCGAATTATGGCAGTAACATCATTATTCATATTTTTAGCATTTGCATTCGGGGCTGCATTCGTTCAGCGAGTGTGCGGTTTCGGATTCGGCATCTTCATCATGACGGTGCTGCCATTCCTATTGCCTTCCTACGGTGAGGCAACAACGCTGTCGGGCATCCTCGCCTCTGTCACATCAGTACTGATCATTGCCCGGATGTGGCGGCATATCAACTGGCGAACCCTAATCCCAATCCTCATCACCTTCCTCATCGTGTCCTACTTCGCGGTGGAATTCGTTGCCTATGCCCACGACGCTCTATTGAAGAAGATTCTCGGCGGAATGCTCATCATCGCATCCATCTATTTCTTCTTCCTCAGCGAGCGAATCCACTTGCGCCCTACCCTCCCCGTTCAGGTTTCCATGGGCACCCTCTCGGGCATCATGGGAGGATTGTTCGGCATGCAAGGTCCGCCTGCCGTACTCTATTTCCTTGGCGCGACAAAGACAAAAGAGCAGTACATCTCGCTCACGCAATCATATTTCCTCATCGGCAACATCTGCATGACTTTCTTCAGGGCACGCAACGGATTCCTTACCGATTGCGTCGTCACCTATTGGCTCTACGGATTGGGGGCAATACTCCTCGGCACATGGGTGGGAACAAAGGTGTTCAACAGGATGTCGGCGAAGGTTCTGCGAAAGATTATTTATTTCTACATGGCCATCAGCGGTCTTGTGGCATTATTAAGTTAAAAGAATGAAACCCAGTGTTTTAAGACATACCACTTCACGGTTTACTACAATCATCATCCTGTCAGTATTCCTACTGTTTTCTCTCTCTGCTTTTGCTCAGGAGAAGGCGGGCGACATCATCCATTCTGCTACTCTGAAGGCAAAAGGCGAGGCGAGTTTTTTCACCGCAACCACCATCAGCGACTCCACTTTCGAGCGAATGACTCGTGGCGGTTCCTATCCTAAAGGGTGTCAGATTAAGCGCGACGATTTGCGTTATCTGCGAGTGCTTCATGTCAATTTCAAGGGTGAGAGTCAGGTGGGCGAACTGGTGTGCAACAAAGCCATCGCACAGAACCTTCTCGACATCTTCCGCGAACTCTATAAGGAGAAATATCCTATCGAACGAATGGTTCTTATCGATGAATATGGTGCCGACGACGAGACATCAATGCGGGCGAACAACACCTCTTGTTTCTGCTATCGCACCATCAACGGTTCTACGAAACTCTCGGCTCATTCGCGTGGAATGGCAATCGACATCAATCCTTTGCAGAATCCTTGTGTGCGCTATACGAAAGACGGGAAATTCCGTCGCATCCAACCCGACACGAAGGAGGCACGCAACTACATAAAGCGCACTGCGGGCAAGGCTCATGTCATAACCAAGAACGACCTCTGCTATCGCCTCTTTGTCCGTCACGGTTTCACCTGGGGCGGTGCCTGGCGCACAGTGAAGGACTATCAGCATTTTGAGAAGTAGAACGAAGCCTCTCTCCCCGCTGCATTTTGATAGCGAGTCAAAAGCCCCCTTCAGGGAGAGTGCCGCTGACGCAGAAATAAAATTAATGAATAATTAATGGACAATTCGTGAACTCCGGCTTTGCCGCCTGAGCACCTATGAATAATAAAAATGAGCGAAGAATTAATGTTTAAAGAATAATAATCAGTGTTAGGTAAATATATTTGTTCATGATGTCATTCTGTCAAAAAAATATGGAGCAAGGAATCTTACTCAACGAGCATAACAAGGCGGAGTTTCCGCCGGCTCACACAGCAGAGCATCTTCTGAATCAGACAATGGGACGAATGTTCGGTTGTGAACGCTCGAAGAATGCCCATATCGAGCGGAAGAAATCGAAAATCAACTTCCTCCTCAGCCAATGCCCTACCCCAGAGCAAGTCGCTGAAATAGAGCGTCGCATCAACGAACTCATTGCACAGGATCTGCCCGTGACCTACGAGTTTGTCACCCGCGACAACATCCCAGAGGGCGTAAAACTCGACAAACTGCCCGAGGACGCCAGCGAGACGCTCCGTCTTGTGCGCATAGGCGACTACGACATCTGTCCTTGCATTGGCACTCATGTAGCCTCAACCCGCGAGATTGGTCAGTTCAAAATCACCAGCACCAGTTTCAACGAAGGCTCCTTCCGTATTGTTTTCAAAGTCATTCAATAAGGCAGTTCCTATCCCATATTGGAAACGAAGTAAATGAAAAATCCTCCATTCCTCCATAATCAGCGTTAAGTCTTTGAAACACAAACCGTTACACTATGGAGGATGTGTATAAGATCTTCCATAATATGGAAGATCCATGGAGGATTGGAGATACATCTTCCATATCGTAAGTCACTGAATACCAATATATTGCAGGCAAATATGGAGGAATGGTGGATTTTCTGTTCAATTCATTTAGTACAGAAATCAGGCTGGCAGAAAAGCATAGGAATAATCATATCATTCAAGTGGAATGACGAGGTCATTTAACTGAAATGAGGATGTCATTTAACTGGAATGACAAAGAATTCGCTATAGAATTTCTGCTCATTCCACCCTTTTCATCTAAGGCGGAAAGATTTTTTGAAAAAAGTGGGGAAAATATTTGGGAGTTTGAAAAGAATGCTTTATATTTGCGATTGAAATCAATTCTTATTAACCACAAATTAAAATTGGAGGTAAGTATGGAGATTAAAATCAACGCATTGCATTTCGATGCAACTGAAAAACTGGAAGCCTACATCGAGAAGAAGGTTTCGAAATTAGGAAAACACATTGAGGGTGCTGATCACATCGAGGTACAGCTCAAAGTAGTAAAACCACAAACAGCCAACAACAAAGAAGCAATTTTAGTTCTGCCTGCTATGGGCACTACTCTCCGCACAGACAAGACATGCGATACATTCGAGGAGGCAATCGACCACTGCGTTGATGCCATGAAGGTGCAGATTGAGAAGTTCAAGGATAAGAGAAGAGGCGAATAACAGCCCCTCACCCCGCGCCCTATGGGCGCTCCCCTCTCCCCTTCGAATTCTCTGCGGGGCAAGGGAGTTGAAATGTAATTAAGAGAAAAAATATAGGACAAGTCGCAAGGCTTGTCCTTTTTTTGTGCGCAATGTCCTATATAATATGGGGCGTCACTCCGTTCCTAAACAACAGAAAACAACAATATTTTTTCTGCGTTAGCGGCACCCTCCCATAAGGGGGAGGGCTGGGGAGGGGCTTTATATATATTTCATCCAGGCGAAGGGGCGGCGGACATAGCGGTAGTTCATATACTGCTGATTGTGATAGGCCTCGCGCTCGAAGGAGAGATTGCGGTAGGTGGCATAGAGATTGCGATAATAGCATAGTTTCACCAGCCACTCCATGAAATACACGATATAGAAAAACACAAACAGCATCTCCCTCTGCTGGAGAGTGTGGATATATTCGTGATTGCGCTCCACAGCCCCCAGTTTACCGTAATCCTTCCGGGCAAAGATTATGCCGAAGATATTAATGGCCCAATATGAGCCAAACGGGAAATGTTTGTTGTATATAATCTTCATTCTGAGGGCAAAAGTAATGATAATATTTGAAAAAACGAATAAAAATGAGCGAAAAAGATAGAAAGTTGTCCAGCGGAACATAATTTTTTCCTACTATTGCAGCGAGAGATTATAATTATGCCTCTGGCAGAATAGATAACCTTATAGAATATATTAACTTTAGAATGAGACAATTAAAAATCACACAGAGTGCAACGAGTCGCGATGAAAAATCAATCAGCGACTACCTTGCCGACATCAGTAAGATTCCAGAACTAAGCATTGAGGAAGAGATTGAACTTGCTCAAGATATTCATGAAGGAGGGGAAAAGGCAGAGAGGGCGAAGGAAAGGCTCGTCAATGCCAACCTGCGATTTGTGGTCAGCGTTTCGAAGCAATACCAGGGAATGGGACTTCCCCTACCCGACCTTATCAACGAGGGAAATATCGGATTGATAAAGGCGGCGGAACGGTTTGACGAGAAACGAGGATTCAAATTCATTTCCTATGCCGTATGGTGGATTCGTCAGGGAATAATCCAAGCCGTATGCGATCAGGGACGAACAGTAAGGTTGCCGCTCAACAATGTGGCATTGCTGAATAAATACTGGAAGATGGTGGACGAATTCATGCAGGAATTTCAGCGTAAGCCGAGCATTGAGGAATTTGCCGATGCCATGGGTATTGACACGAAGAAAGCTGCGGCTATTGTTCGTGCGGCAAACAAGACGGCTTCGATGGATGCCCCAGTGAGCGATGACTCGGAGACTACCGCTTCGGATTTTATTCCAAGCGACAGTCAGGCGGATGCCTCTGTCGATAAGGAATCGCTGCAGACGGATATCATTTCGATTATGAAGGCTGTGTTGAAAGCAAAGGAGATCGAGATTCTTTGCGGCAGTTTCGGCATCAATGGTCCTCAACTGTCGCTGGAGGAACTAAGTGCGAAGTTCGACTTGAGTCGTGAGCGCCTACGCCAGATTCGCGAGCATAGCATAATAAAACTCCGAGACAGCAGCGCAATAGGAATCCTGAGAAGTTATTTGGGTTAAATAAAAGGGGGCGAGCTCGATGCTCGTCCCCTTTTATTTTATTCGTATCCGTTAGGATTATTCTTCTGGAAGTTCCATGAGTCGCGGCACATCTCCTCAATGCCGAACTGTGCCTCCCATCCGAGTTCTGCCTTTGCCTTTGCAGGGTTGCAGTAGCAAGTAGCGATGTCTCCCGGACGACGTGGCTTGATAGAATAAGGTACCTTCAAGCCGTTTGCCTTCTCGAATGCCTTGACAACATCGAGAACAGAATAGCCATGACCGGTTCCGAGGTTATAGATGGCAAGACCCTTCCTCTCCTGAATAGCCTTCAATGCGCACACATGACCGCAAGCAAGGTCAACGACATGGATATAGTCGCGAACACCTGTTCCGTCTGGAGTGTCATAGTCGTCGCCAAACACACCGAGTTCCTTGCGGATGCCGATGGCTGTCTGTGTGATGTAAGGCATGAGGTTGTTTGGAATACCGTTTGGATTCTCGCCAATCTTTCCACTCTCGTGAGCGCCGATTGGGTTGAAGTAACGAAGAAGAACCACATTCCACTCAGGATCGGCCTTCTGCACATCCATCATCACCTGCTCGAGCATCGACTTTGTCCATCCGTAAGGGTTTGTACACTGGCCCTTTGGACACTCCTCTGTGATAGGAATGATTGCAGGATCGCCATAAACGGTTGCCGAACTTGAGAAGATGATGTTCTTGCAGCCGTGGTTGCGCATTACATCCATAAGAACGAATGTGCCGTTCATGTTGTTCTCGTAGTACTCCAATGGTTTTGCTACCGACTCGCCTACAGCCTTCAATCCTGCGAAATGGATTACGGCGTCAATCTGATTCTCTTCGAAAACCTTTGTAAGGCCTTCGCGATCGCGGATGTCAACCTCGTAGAAAGGAATATCAATACCACCGAGAATGTCGGAAACACGAACAAGTGCCTCCTTCTGGCTGTTGTAGAGATTATCGACAACTACCACCTCGTGGCCTGCTTTGTGCAATTCGATGAGGGTATGGCTACCAATATAACCAGCACCTCCACAAAGTAATATCTTCATAGTGTTTTATGATTTATTGAGTGATTGTATTATTGTTCTTTGGTGTTATTCGGTCATCATCTCCTCGTCCTGCATATCCTGAAGTTTGCTCATTGTCATTGCACCCGACTTGTCGATGTTGATTTTGATAGACATGAACTCATCCGACTGCGAATCAGGCGAACCTACTGTTGCCACGAAGATGGCATTACCACCCTTCTCCACACGGTTGAAGGCGATGCCGATAAGCACGCTGCGGTTTGGCTTGATGTAGTCAGAATTGATATACGACGAGAAACTGTCCTTCTTGAATGTCTTGTTGAAGATTTCGCCATTAGGACCGTCAACACGCAAGGAAACAGTATTGTCGTAGTACTTCTGTCCGTCCTCGTCCTTTACTGTTACATCCTTAATTGACTGGCGCTCAATACGATATGAATAAACCACATCGCCCCACTGCATAGAGTTGTTGATGACGGTGTCGCCAATGGTCTTTGGAGTCTTGCTGATTTGTGGTTCCTCGATGGTTGTGATGATTGTGCGCGACTCTTTTTCCTTCTTGCACGAAGAAAGCACGAGCGCCGAGAGAATCATCAGGAACAATATATTCTTTTTTGTCATAATACGATGGTTATTAGCATTTACAAAATTACAGCAAAAAAGCGAAATATCAAAGAAAAACGGGCAAAAAAAATCAGAGACCCCACGAAAGTGGAGTCCCCGACTCTATTATTATCAAATCTTTACTCTTAGGCTTTGTAGGATTATTACTCAGCGCTCTGTGTCTCTGTTGTCTGCTGACGCTGTCCACGAGGGAAGCCCTGACCACGCTGACCGCCACCATGAACGCGACCGAAGCCCTGACCACGACCGCCACGCTGACGCATCTGCTTCTGCTGCTCCTCGTACTTGGTGTACTGCTCGTCGGTGAGAATCTTCTTCAGTTCTGCATTGTAAGCTTTCTGGCTCTCTTCCATCTTTGCACGCTCAGCCTGCATCTTCTCACGCATCTCCTTCATCTGAGCCTCTGTTGGACGCTCCATCTTTGCAGAGTCGTTACGCTCAAAGCGACCACCACGAGGGCCGAACTGCATGCCACCACCCAACTTGCCAGCATACTCTGTGTTCAACTTGAGAAGGGCTGCCTTCTGTGTATCGTCAAGACCAAGCTGTTTTACCTGACGCTCTGTTTGGCGCTCTACCATTTCTGTCTGCGAGAACTGCTTTCGTTCTTTCTTTTCTGTGTTTGCATTCTGAGCCATTGCATTGCTCATTGCGAATACGGCTGCGATAGCCAAAATCATTTTCTTCATAATCTATTCAGTTTTAATTGTTAATGTTCATTTTGTTAGTTGCAACATTCTTTTGACAATAATCGCGGCATTTGGTTTAACGAAAAAACAAAAAATTATTCTTTGTAAATACATTTTGACAAGTTTTTCCTTTGATTTCTCATGCATTTGTAGTATCTTTGCAAGGATTATATTATAAGATGTACGCGCGAATACGCTTTGCGTTACAAAAAGGTTTTCAAGATAATGGAAATAATTAATAATTTCTTTGCTTCGTTCAGTTCATTCCTTTGGGGATGGCCTATGATTATAATGCTTCTCGGCACTCATCTGTATCTCACTGTTCGTCTGCGTTTTCCTCAGCGAAAAATATTCACCGCAATAAAGCTGTCAGTCAAGCGCGACAAGAGTGCAAGTGGCGATGTGTCGCAGTTTGGTGCATTGGCCACTGCCCTCGCAGCAACAATCGGTACAGGAAACATTGTCGGCGTAGGAACAGCCATTGCCCTTGGCGGTCCTGGTGCCGTTCTTTGGTGCTGGCTCACAGGTGTTTTCGGTATTGCGACGAAATACGGTGAGGGATTGCTTGCCATCAAATACCGCGTGACAGGTAAAGGCGGAAAGATGCAGGGAGGACCAATGTACGCCCTTGAGCGTGGTTTGGGATGGAAATGGATGGCGGTAGCCTTTGCCGTCTTCACCGCCCTTGCGTCATTCGGTATTGGTAGTACTGTTCAGGCAAACGCCATTTCCGCATTAGGTTCTGAAACCTACGGCATATCACCATTGGCCATTGGTATTGTGACCTGCGTTTTGGCCGCAGCAGTAATCATTGGTGGTGTGAAGAGTATCGCAAAGGTTTGCGAGATGCTCGTTCCATTGATGGCATTCCTTTATGTCATTGGTTGTATTGTCATTCTCTGCATCAACGCAGAATATGTCTGGCCTGCAATAAAGATCATTGTTGAGAGTGCTTTCCGTCCAGAGGCAGCAGGTGGCGGTTTTGTGGGTTCATCGGTAATGATGGCTGCACGCTACGGAATTGCCCGCGGTTTGTTCAGTAATGAGTCAGGTCTTGGTTCTGCTCCTATCGTAGCTGCCGCCGCTCAGACACGCAACCCTGTGCGTCAGGCGTTGGTAAGTTCGTCGGGCACTTTCTGGGACACTGTAATCATCTGTGCTTTGACAGGTATCGTGATTGTTTCGAGCATCATTGCTTATCCCGACATCACCTATACAAACGGCGGTACACTGACAAAGATGGCATTTGGAAAGATTCCTTTCATCGGTGCCCCTCTGCTGTCGTTTGGATTGTTCACCTTCGCCTTCTCAACTATTCTCGGTTGGAGTTACTACGGCGAGCGTGCAATCGAATATCTTGGTGGGAAGAAACTGATTATGAGCTATCGCGTGCTGTTCATCTTCACTGTGTTCATCGGTTCTATTGTCAGCCTTGACATCGTATGGAACATTGCCGATTGCATGAACGCCCTGATGGCAATACCAAACCTCCTCTCATTGCTCTTCCTGAGTAATGTCATTGTCCACGAAACGAGGAAATACCTCTGGCGCGGCCACTTGGATAAAGAGATGGATTAATAAATAAGGCTACGAAATTCTCGTAGCCTTATTTTGTTATTCTGAATAGTAGAACTCCGTTGGGTTCATCACCTCACCTTTGGCGTTTGTCACTACCAAACCGAGGCAACCACCATTGTGGTCGAAATAGCGAACACGAATGGCGTGATATCCTCTCTCGAGTGCCTTCTGGCCAACAACGGTCGTAGGACTCTGTTCCTTGTTCATATCAACAACATTTGCACCGTCGATGAAAAGGTCACTACCATCATCACTTGTGAGAGTGAAGGTGTAGATGCCTGTCTCAGGAACATAGATGTAACCTGTTGTCAAAAGACCGATATTGCCCTTTACGCCCTCAGGAATGGCAATATCTGTCATATAATAAGTGTTGTTCAATGGAGCCTCCGCAATCTTGTTGCAGTCAATGCCCGGGAACTCGTGCCACTCAGAAACAAGACCGTTGCGTGTAGGATTGGCCTTCACTGCTGGAGAATATGTCTCCTTATTGAACTTTGCCGATGTGACATCACCACGACTGCCATCCTTGCGGAATGTGGCGAAGTTGATTTCTGCATTGTCGGTCAATACAAGATCGCCATTGAGGAGAGTTGAATTCTGTGTTGGAATAGAACCATCTGTTGTATAGCGGATTTCAACGCTCTTGTCCTTGCAAGTGATGTGGTAACGGCCCTCACCAACAAAGGCATTCACCTTACTGAAACCCTCGAGTGGCATCACCTTTGCACGAACATTAAGAACTGCAAAACGAGGGAGATTTGACAACATACGGTCCTCAAACTCGTAGAAGTTCTTTGGTTGAGAAGCCGACCAACCGAGTTCGGCAATGGCAAGCATACGGTTTGCTGTCTGATACCACATACGATTCATTGTAGGAATCTGCTCACACCAGATATTTCCCTGTACTCCAAGGATATGCTTCTGCTGAGCCTCTGGAAGGCCGCAGGTTGCATCGTGGTTATAGATATTCTTCACAGCCTCTGGTCCTTCATTATAATCAAGGTAGAAGATGTCGTTGCGTGTGTTGATGAGGTCGTTGCCATGAGCTGTCGTAACCTCAGGAGCATCCTTCACCCAACTGCCCCACCACATGATGGTGGAAGTCTCGGAAAGACCGCCTTCGATAATCTCATTCCAACCAATCATCTTCTTACCTTTTGAGTTGAGGAACTTCTCCATCTCGTGGATGAACCACGACTGCAGTTCCTCCTCTGTCTTAAGGCCGTTGTCCTTCATTCGCTTCTGGCAGTCAGGGCATTTCTTCCAGTTTGCCTTCTCCACCTCATCACCACCAATATGCACATACTCATAAGGGAACAGCTGCACAATCTCCTCGTACACATTCTTACAGAACTGCATAGCACTCTCCTTACCCGGACAAGCAGGTGATGAGAACACAGCACCCCAACCTGTCTGCTCAAAGCAAGAGATACCTTGGTAGTTTTCCTCTGCGGCGAGGATATGACCAGGCATATCAACCTCTGGGATAATGTCAATACCACGAACGCGAGCATATTCCACTATCTCGCGAATATCCTTCTGTGTATAGAATCCTCCATAAAGAGCCTCACCGTCAACCATCTTCTGGCGATCGGTAGGAACGCGCATATCCTCGTTCTGGTCCTTGTCGGCAACAGCATTACAGCCAAGATCCTGATTGTTGTATTTGCGCCAAGCACCATTCTGAGTGAGTTTTGGATAACGCTTAATCTCTACACGCCAACCCTGATCGTCGGTCAGGTGCCAATGGAATTTGTTCAACTTATAAAGCGCCATCACATCAAGCATGTCCTTGATTTCCTGCTTTGTGTAGAAATGACGGCTAACATCGAGCTCAAGGCCACGATAGTCATAGCGTGGAGCATCGTTTATCTCGCAGCAAGGAACCATCCACTCTACTCCACTTACCAACTGACGAGATTCAATCTCAGCTGGCAGCAACTGACGAAGCGACTGAATGCCGGCAATCACACCACGATAATCAGCACCTGAAATAACAACACCCTCGTTCAACACACTGACAGCATAACTGCCAGCCTTCATTGATTTCTCAATTTCAAGAGTGATGGTTCCAACCTTCTTCTGTGTCTTCAACTTATAACCTGTTGAAGGGCGAAGAACCGAACCAAGATATTCTGCAGCTTCCTTCAAAGAAGGATTTGTATAGCCGATTGTAGCATCTGGTGTCAAATAGAAATAATACTGCTCACCAAAGGAATGATAATAGTTTGGCTTTGGGATGATGTTCTGTGCTACAGCACTTGCAGAAGCAAGCGCAAAGGTACACACAAAGATAAAGAATAATCGTTTCATATAATCATTTAGGTTTTCGTTACAGACAAAAAAGGTTCAGAACTCACATTGGAATCCTGAACCCTAAATTTCAATTTCAAAATGCGCTCCCAATAAAAGTCCTCTTCCTTTTTGGGAAGGGATAGGGATTGGCTAATTAAGCCTCCTCTGCTGGAGTCTCCTCTGCAGGAGCAGCCTCTGCCTCAGCAGCAGCTACTGCAGCAGCAGCCTTCTTGTCAGCCACCTTCTTAGCGATAGCAGCGTTGATCTGCTTCTCTGCCTCGAGGTTCTTAGCAGCAGCTTCCTTCTTAGCCTTAGCAGCAGCGTCGATAACTGCCTGGTTGCCGCTAACCTTAGCGTTCTTCCAAGCATCGAACTTAGCCTGTGCAGCAGCCTCGTCGAATGCGCCCTTCTTAACACCACCCTTAAGGTGCTTCATAAGATAAACGCCCTCGTTCTTGAGGATTGTGCGAACTGTGTCAGTTGGCTGAGCACCATTCTCTACCCAGTAGAGTGCACGCTCAAAATTCAGTTCTACAGATACAGGATTTGTGTTTGGGTTGTAAACACCAATCTTCTCAGTAAACTTACCGTCACGTGGAGCGCGAACATCAGCAATAACAATGCGGTAAACTGCATAGCCCTTGCGACCACCGCGCTGCAAACGAATCTTTGTTGCCATTTTTTTAAATGTTTTTTAGTGAGAGGAACTCGTCCCCTCGGGGGTTATAGAATTGAATTTAATGCAATTAACTCGTAATTGCGGGTGCAAAATTACTCATTTTTTCCCGAACTGCCAAGAAAACCTACCGAAAAGGCAAACATTTTTAGTTATTTTATTTGTTGTATTCAAAAAAATCAGTACTTTTGCAGAAAATAATCCGTACAAGTACATCTTTTGTACATCGTACATCATAACATCGTACAAAAAAAATATGGAGTATAGTCAGCAGACAATCCAGCAGGTGGACAGAGCTATCGACAAGATAGTGGCAAAGTTTCCACAGAGTGAAGAATCAGTTGTATTCACCGACATCCACCTCAAGGTGGTTCAGGATAGTGGCGAGATTCTTGCCTACGATGATGACGACAGAGAAGTGAACCGTTGCGTCATTGAGGAATGGATTGACAACACCGACGATAATTTCTATTTAGAGGTGGCATCATTGCTTCGCCAACAACTCAAGAATGCTACTGAGAAGATTGACAAGATGGGCATTGCAAAACCATTCAGTTTTGTTCTCGAGGATGACGAACGCGAGCCTCTTGCCGAACTCTATGTCGCTGACGACGAGACAATAATAATAGGTGGCGACCTGATGGGCGACCTTGATGCAGAACTGGATAGTTTCTTCGACGAACTTATGAAAGACTAAATAAAAAAAAGAGACCTTGCGAGAGGCCTCTTTTTTATTTCTTACAACTTCACCTTTTTCTTCACAACCGGACTTTCGTTATGAATGCGGTTGAGGGCTGTAACGACGTAGGTGTACTTTGTCTTGCCGTTGTCGTAAGGGAGTGAGTAATATGTGTCTGTTGTGATTGCAACGATATTACTTGCATTCTCGGTATTAATCTTCTCGCCATTGGCAAAACGATAGACAACATACTTCACAGCCTCTGTCTCCCATCCCTTGCCCTTTGGTGCTGTCCAGAAAAGGGTGTAGCCATCAGAAGTCCAAACCGGTTTTACCTTCTTCACCTTTGCAGGTGCCTTCTTGGTGATAAACTCCATTGAAGGCTGGAGTGCAGGCTTGCGCCAGTAGTTCTGGCGGAGCTGAGTGCCGTAGTTGCCTACATTGTCAACAGCTGCCTTTGCATACCAAAGAACCGTTCCCTGAACATTCTGCATCTGGTCATGCAGACGGAACTTTGCCGCCATCTGATGAGAGTTTGGATTCTTTGGATCAGGATACTTGGCTGTACGCTCGATATCCTCACCAATGAAGAGAGGACGACCACCACAATAGCGGTTCCACCACTTGATGAGTGTAGCATAGTCGGCTGCCTTGTTGCCAATCTCCCAATAGATCTGTGGCACGCAATAGTCAATCCATCCGTTGTTCACCCAGAGGAGCACATCAGCATAGAGCTGGTCATAGTTCTGAAGGCCATTTGTCTCTGAACCGTTCACAGGATCGCTCTTCTTGTTGCGATAGATGCCGAAAGGCGAAACGCCAAACTTCACCCAAGGCTTGATGTTCTGGATTGTCTCGTGGAGTTGCTTGATGAAGACATTCACATTGTCGCGACGCCAGTCCTCAATAGTCTTGAAACCATTTGTGTTATCCTCGTAGAGGGCACGATCAGGAATGTCAAGACCTGCAACTGGATAAGGATAGAAATAGTCGTCAATGTGGAATCCGTCAACATTATAACGCTGTACGATGTCGGCTGCCACCTTGCAGATGAACTCACGGTTTTCCTTCAATCCTGGGTTGAGGATGTACTGACCGTCATACTCGAAATAGCGGTCAGGATGCTGAATGCAGACATGAGTGTTGGCAAGTTCCTTTGTGCCTTTTGTCTTTGCACGATAAGGGTTTATCCACGCATGAATCTCCATTCCGCGCTTATGACATTCGCGAATCATCCACGCAAGAGGATCCCAACCAGGGTTCTTACCTTGTGTACCTGTGAGGAAACGGCTCCATGGTTCAAGGGCGCTGTTGTAGAGGGCGTCACACTCAGGGCGCACCTGAAAGATGATGGCATTCACTCCGTCCTTCTGCAACTCGTCGAGTTGGTAGGTCAGAGTATTCTGCATTGTCTCCTTGCTCAATCCCTGAAACTGACCGTTCACAGTCTGAATCCACGCTCCACGGAACTCACGCTTCTGCTGAGCCATTACATTAATGGCACTCACAAGAAGGAGTGCCACCAATATGTACTTTAAATTGCGTAATTTCACAATCTGAATAGTTTTCGTTGTTATTCTTTAATCATTCCGCTCAAGGCCTTTGCCAACTGGTCAGGACAAGATGTCGGTTTGAAACCGCATGTCACTCCTGAGAGTCGGTTGATGACCTCCTGTGCAGGCATACCCTTGACGAGTTTCGATATTCCCATGGTGTTGCCTGCGCAACCGCCAAAGAACTCTACGCTCTCAACGATGTTATTGTCGTCAATGACAATACGGATTGCCTTTGAGCAGGTGCCTTGAGTAGGATAAACAAGCTCTTTCACCTTATGCCTCCTCTGGCTTCATGTTGGTGTAGACAGTCTGAACATCGTCAAACTCTTCGAGTTTCTCTACCATCTTGTCGATAGTAGCGCGCTGCTCAGCATCAACATCCTTCAGGTCGTTAGGGATATAAGTGAACTCACCAGCAACCTCGAAGCCTTTCTCCTCGAGTGCCTTCTGGATCTGTGCGTAAGACTTTGGATCACCGTAGAGAGTGATTGTTGTCTCTTCCTTATCCTCGTCGTAGTCCTCGTCGTACTCGTCTTCTACATTGTAGTCGATGAGGTCGAGAATGAGTTCGTCCATATCGATTTCATCATTCTTCTTGAATGTGAACTGTGCCTTGTGGTCGAAGAGGAACGAGAGTGAACCTGTTGTACCCATGTTACCGTTGAACTTGTTGAAGATTGAACGAACGTCAGCAACAGTACGGGTTGTGTTGTCTGTAAGAGTATCTACGAAGACAGCGATACCGTGAGGTCCGTATCCCTCGTAAGTTACTTCCTTGTAATCTGACTGGTCCTTACCCATCGCGTTCTTAATAGCGCGGTCGATATTGTCCTTAGGCATGTTCTCACGCTTACATGTAGCGATGATTGAACGGAGTGTAGAGTTGGTCTCTGGATCAGGACCACCTGCCTTTACTGCGATTGCGATCTGCTTACCAAGACGGGTAAAGGTCTTTGCCATATTTCCCCATCTCTTCATTTTTCTTGCTTTACGGAATTCAAATGCTCTTCCCATATTTTTAATTTACAATTTGACAATTTACAATTTACAATTAATAGAATTAATTGAAACTGACAACTGTACTATTCTACATTATTTTTTAGATTCTAAATTTCTTCTTGTTGTTATTATCGACTTGACAATTATACTCAGGAGTTCTTTGTTTTCCTGTTGTATATCCTCCATCCTTTTTTCAGGAAGGATTCCACAATCTACAATCATTTCCAACCAATGCAAAGTTTCATCGAGTTCTTCCTCCACCATTTTCAGTTTGTTAAGGAAGTCTTTATCCGATTTGGCAATACATGCTGCCCTGTAGTTTGCAGCAGGAGATGTACCTGAGCGAATAATCTGATGAGCGATGGTAACGCTTGTAAGCGAATTCGTAGGCATTGCATCAACAAGTTTTGCAATCCTAAGCGAAAACTTCTTCAAGCGGTCTTTCAACTCATCGCTATTCATCTCAATTGTAAATTGTAAATTGTCAAATTGTCAAATAGAATTAGCGCAGTTCGGCGTTAAGCTTCTGCTTCAACGCAGCAACGAGCTTATTCATAACGGCTTCAATGGCCTTGTCGTTGAGGGTCTTCTCAGCGTCCTGGAGGATGAAGTTCACAGCGTATGACTTCTTACCCTCTGGGAGGTTCTTGCCCTCATAGACATCAAAGAGTTCAACGCTCTTGAGGAGCTTCTTCTCGCTCTGACGGGCAATCTGCTCAATCTGTGCAAACTCTACCGACTTGTCGATGAGCAACGCAAGGTCGCGCGAAACTGAAGGATACTTTGAAATCTCTGTGTACTCCACCTTGTTCTTGCGGATTGCCTTCATTACTGTTGTCCAGTGGATGTCGGCATAATAGACAGGAGCATCAATCTGGATACCTGTAGCCTTGTTGTTCGACATTTTCTTGCTTACGATACCCATCTCTACGAACACCTTTCCGCCGCGGTTCTTCAACTCGAGTGCTGAAGAGAAGATGTTGTTCTGGCTCTTCTCGCTAACGAGCATGCCCATTGGCACACCAAGGCGGTTGAGGATATTCAGAACATAAGCCTTCAACTCATAGAATGTGCTGTCCTCGTTTGGATGAGCCCACGAGCCCTCAACACGCTTACCAGTAACCCACAAGCCGAGGTGCATCTCCTCAGAGTAAGCACGCATTGGGTTCTCTGGGTCGTGCTTCTCAGCGTTGAAGTGGTAGCAGTTGCCAATCTCGAAGAACTTGAGGTTTGCCATCTTGCGGTTAGCGTTGCGCATGATTGACTCAAGACCGCCGAAGAGCAAAGTCTGACGCATCACACCAAGGTCGGCTGAGAGTGGATTCATCACCTTCACGGTTGTCTCCTCTGTATAGACATTCAGTCCCTGATAGTAAGAAGTCTTTGTGAGCGAGTTGTTGAGGATTTCGTTGAAACCACAACCTACCAACTGCTCGCCGATAAGGTTCTCAAGACGATGTTCCATATCGCTTGCCTCAGCAACGGTCAATGACGACTTCAACTGTGTTGGAATCTCCACATTATTATATCCGTATATGCGAAGGATATCCTCCACTACATCGCAAGGGCGCTGAACATCCACGCGATAAGCAGGAACCTCGAGTGTCACAGCCTCTTCTGTCTCTGCAACGACCTTCATCTCAAGGCTCTCGGCAATCTTCTTGATTGTGTCCTTACCGATTTCCTTACCGATGAGAGTGTGTGCATAGTCGTATGAGAGTTCAACGACTGGGTTTGCTATTGGATTTGGATAAACATCCTTGATCAGCATTGACACCTTACCGCCTGCCAACTCCTTGCAGAGGATTGCTGCCTGCTGCATGGCGTAGATCTGTCCGTTTGGATCAATACCACGCTCGAAACGGAACGAGGCGTCGGTTGAAAGACCATGACGACGTGCTGACTTACGAATCCATGTTGGGTGGAAGTAAGCCGACTCGAGAACCACATTGCGTGTTGTGTCGTATGTGCCCGAACCCTTACCGCCGAATACGCCAGCGATACACATTGGCTCTTCTGCGTTGCAGATAGCAAGGTCGCGCTCTGAGAGTTTGTGCTCCTCGCCGTCGAGTGTGACGAATGGAGTTCCCTCTGGCATTGTCTTCACAACAATTTTGTTGCCGATTACCATGTCTGCGTCAAAGCAATGCATTGGCTGACCATAAGCCATCATGATATAGTTTGTGATATCTACGATATTGTTGATTGGACGAAGACCAATGACATTGAGTTTGTTCTTCAGCCACTCTGGCGACTCCTTTACCTCACAGTCGGTTATTGAAAGACCCACATAACGGCGGCAAGCCTCTGTGTTCTCAATCACAACCTCGATTGGGAGGTCCTCGTTGTCAACGGCAAACTTAGAGCAGCCAGGACGATGGAGACTTGTCTCATATCCGTTCTGCTTGAGCCATGCGTAGAGGTCGCGTGCCACTCCCCAATGCGAGAGTGCATCAGCGCGGTTGGCTGTGATGTCCACCTCAATGAGCCAGTCGCTCTCAAGGTTGTAGTATTCTGCTGCAGGAGTTCCCACAACAGCGTCCTGTGGCAGTTCGATGATACCGTCGTGACTTGTGCCGATACCGATTTCGTCCTCAGCGCAAATCATTCCGTTCGACTCATATCCACGGAGTTTCGACTTCTTGATTTTGAATTCCTTGTCACCGTCGTAGAGCACGCAGCCTACATCAGCAACGATAACCTTCAGACCTGCGCGGCAGTTTGGTGCGCCACAGACAATCTGCTGTGCCTCGCCCTTGCCAAGGTCAACTGTTGTGAGGTGGAGGTGTGTCTCTGGGATGTCCTCGCATGTGAGAACCTGTCCTACATAGAGTCCTTTCAATCCACCACGGATAGTTTGTACTTCCTCGAGCGAGCCAACTTCAAGACCTGTTGAAGTGAGTGCAACACTTACCTCCTCTGGTGTCAGCGAGAAGTCGACATACTCTTTAAGCCATTTATACGAAATATTCATAAATCTGTTAGATATTTTATCACACGAAAATCGGTGCGACCGAATGGCCACATCGCAAATTTTCTGCAAAATTAATAAATTTTGGTCACATGGCAAAATAATTCCGTAGGAAAGTGCAAGCCGAAATCAAAAAATCCCCAAATCATCAAATCATCAAATCTCTAAATCATCAAATCATCAAATCATCAAATCACCTAATGATATTCTTCCACACTTTCAGCACTATTTCGTATTGCTTGCGGTAGGTCTTTAATTTTCCGGTAAGCCACCTTGGGCAAAATTTCTCCATCCTTGGATGCGAGAGTTTATGGCTTTTGTATGCCTGCACTCGTTTCAGAATGGCGGGGCGCGAACCTACCACCTCCTCTCCTACTCGTGCTTTAAGGAGGTTGAGGAAATGGTCGAGGTTGTCTTCTGCAAGTGGGCGATATTCCATAGGATGTATGGGACATGTATAAAACTCCTCGGGCGACAGTTCTGCGAGTGTGTAATAGTAATAGATGAACGCCCAGAAGGCTGTCTTTCCCATACGGCAGTTGTAGGCAAGCACAAAGGGTTTCTTCGTGTTCTCGGGCGAATGGTCGTAGGCTAGTTTCACGACGGCTTCTGCCCTGAGGTAGAAATCCTCTTCCACATCTTTGTTGCGGAAGGGATTCACTACCGGGCGACCGACGGGCCTTATTCGCTCCGACTGCTTTTGTTGGAGTATGTGCTCGTCGTTATTCATCGTCTTCAAGGTCGAGGTCTTCGTCATCAAAATCTTCGTTTTCGCCCAATCCGAGCAGGTCGATGAAGATGTAGCGAAGGGTGAACTGCTTGTCGGCAAACACCACTCCATGCTTCTTGGCGAGTGTGTCCAACGCCTCTGCTATCTCATTGCCGAATGTCTCGTCTTTCTTCTGCTGGCGTATGAGTCGCTCCTCTATGAAAGCGGCAAGTTCCTTGGCATAGTCCACCTGACGGTAGTCGTAGGTGCGGCAGAGGAAGGTGTCAGTCATATCATAGATTGACTGCGACATATACGTGAGTCCCATGCGACGGCCCAACTCTCGGTGGTTGTGGGCATCCCACACAGCATCAACGAGTTTGTCGAGACTCGTGCGGTTTTCCTCTTTCGAGTTCTTCTTGTCAAGATGTCCGAAATGCACATACTGATGCAGTTCGTTGTAGGCAACGGCTGTGGCATCTTCGCTTGAGGCATGCTGTACGGCAAGTCCTTCGGTCATGACCTGTACCAGATAGATATGCTCGGTGTTGTAGAGGAAGTCGCGCAACTCGTCGTTGGCTATGCTGTAGTCGCCTTGAACGAAACCGAACGGCTGCTCTGTGAGGTCGAGTGGCTGATGGCGGAAGAGTGGATAGCAGAGTGCCTTCAAACGCTGATAGAATGTCAAGCGTTTTCGCTGTTGTGGCGCGAGGGCGTCAATCTGGCGGAGGTCGTGAAGCGAGCGCTCTGCCTCTTCGAGTTCAAACATCTCTATCGACCACTCGGTCTTCATGCTATATCGGCCTTTGTCGAAATATCGGTCGGCTGTGGCGAGGAGCAACTGGTTCTGCTCGTCGGCTGAGAGAGAGTCGAATTCGTCGAATTCCTCACCCTTGCGTGGTGCTTCTTTTGCCACACATTCGTCAAAACGTTTTACTAAAATGTCTAATGTCCAATTCATAGTTGTTTCTTTCTTTTTGATGGGCGACCATCACCTCGTTTTTCTGTTCTTTATGCAAAGATAGGAAAATTCGGCGACAGTCAACCCAGTTTCACATAATTTTCTTATTGTTAACTGTTAGATGTTAGATTGCGACCTTCTTCACCTTTGTGTAAATGCCGTCTGTTGCCTTGAGAACAAGGCCGTCAGCCCTCCAGCGTGCGAGTACCATATACACATCTGGCGAGTCGCCATTCTGTCGGCGGAGGTTGATAACATCCTGGATGGTGAATGTGTCAGGCAGTACAGAGAGGAGCTTCTTGTTCTTTGTCATTCGGCCCTTTGGCTGGTCGTTCTCCTTGGCGTTTATCTTGTCGTACTCATCGCCGCAGAAGTTGTAGCAGAGTGTGCGTGCGCTCTCGGCCACCCATATTGCCTCGCGGGCAATGAGACGGAGAGTCTTCTCGTCCTGAGGGCAACCCCAGAGGAACCAGAACAGCACTCCTGCTCGATAGCCGATGACGGCTGCTCGGTTGGCAAGGTCGCGCCATGTCTCGTCTGGGTTCTCGTCGTCTTCCTTGTCGCACTTGCCTATCCAACTGTTGATGGCCTTGTCGAGGAATGGGAAGGCGAACTCCTTGTTTCCCTGATGAACAGAGCGGAGGTCGTCCACCTCAATACCGTCTTCCTGCTCCATTGTTCCTGCCTGCCAGAGTGCCCAGAGCATTGGCTCAATCTGTCGCCACTCCTCCTCGGTATAGTCCTCATAGCGTGGCACTCCCTTTGTGCGCACCTCAGGCAGAGCGGCAAAGATGACGCGGTTGTTGAGTCCTCCCTCTGGGTTGTTGTAGAGGGCGTGCATTGAGTTGTAGGTACCGCAGAAGAGGGTGTTCAGGAAGATAGGAATGCGGATGTTGCGGGTGAGCTGGTTCTTCGACTCCTTACCTCCCACTCCATTGTCGAACGCCTTGCAGTAGAGGTCGTCGTTGTCGCTGTAGCGTGCTCGGCGTGCCTTCACAATGCGGTTTACCTCCTCGGTGAACTGCATGCCATGCTCTCCTCCGAGATTGTCGAGATACTCGAGCATCTGGCTTGTTGTGGTGTCGTCAGAGAAGATGCGGATCTTGGCGTGTGGGTCGGCAGGATAGTCCTCGTCCTGCTTGCGTCGTGCCACCATCTGCTGATAGTCCTGTGCCTTCTTGCGCTCCTCTGCATCCCACTCTGCGAGTGGCTTCATCAGGTTGTCGTAGATGTGGGTGGCGAAGGCCTTGCCTCGTCCCGACTTACCCACTACGGCTGTCATGAACGACAGGCTGTTCACACGGTTGTCGAGATAGCGGAAGCGGATGTGTGTGCCGTAGGTGCCGAGGATTGGCAGGGCAACGAATGGCACCAGATTGCGCACAGCCTTTGGATAGTGGCGCATCATCATCTGAATCATTGGTGGCATCTTTGGCATTCGCTGAAGTTCCATTCGCTTGTTGTCCTCAGCGCCCGACTGCTCCATCTTCAGTTGCGAGAGGATGCCTCGCATGGTAGGTGTCATCGTGCGACCGGTGGTGTTGATGGCTGAGTTGATGGTGCGACGGATTTCAGCATCAGGCAGTTCGGCAAAGTAAGGACTGACAAGCATTCGTGTCTGCTCGAAGTTGTAGTCGGTGAGGTAGCGCAGATGCAGCACGAGGGTAAAGAGGTCGATGTTGCGCTCGCCGGTCTTTGGCTGTCCGCTGGTGGCAATGCGGTTCAGCAGTTCGGTGATGATTCGGCTGAACTTGATGCCCTCATACTTGAACGCCTCGGCAAGGAGCATCTGTGGGGCTTCAGGCGCTGGCTGTGGCGTTGGCGCTGGTGCCTCATTGTTCTGTTCGCCGAGATATATCTCGGCGCACTCGACAGCCTCCTCCTGTGGGGCCTCCATCGCGAACATCTGGTCATTGCAGAAGAGCACGCCCTTTTCTGCAGGGATGAACGACAGGCGTACAAGGTCCTTGATGCTTCGGTCGGCATACTCAACGAGGTTGAGCTGTTCGGCCATTCGCTCCTGACACTGGGCAATGCTCTCACCCGCGTTCATTGTAGTAACGAGGCGCATGCCCTCGCCGCGTGGCGTCACATGTGCGAGCATGATGCCAAGGGCCTCTTCACGACCGGCAATCTTCTCTGCATAGAGCACACTCACATCCTGAGGCAGATGGTCGTAGTCGTGGATGCAGAGTCCGCTTGCCTGAGCGTTATCGTTCTTTGGGCGCACTCCGTCAGCAGGCATCTGACAGGCGTACATCGCAACAGGCAGCTGCTGCTTCAGGAGGTTCTTCTTCTCCTGATCGGGTTCTGCTGAAATCTGGTTTGCAAGGTTGGTGACAAGCACCGACTTTGTCAGCGCATGAAACATCTCAGCAGTAAGATGCTTCACCTTGTGGCTAAGCTTAGAGTCCATATAGCCAAGACTCATGTAGTTCTTTCGCATAGACTGAAAGGTTTTATGAGTTAATACTTTTGTTCTGGAGGGTGCCTGCGCATCATGCTTGCCTAATACACAAGGCCCTTCATATATATTATACCCTCCCATTTAGCGAAAAATGGCACACTAATACCAAAAAGTTTTACACCAAAATACTAACCTACTGATTTTCAACGAGAAAAAAGTTTGAAAATAATGTGGGACATTTTATGAAAAATGGCACACTAATTACCCCGTTATGTAGGCAGGAGGCACGAAGACAGGCGAAAGAGAACTGTGGAAGACAGTAACGGTAACAAGTAACAGGTAACAATAAGAAAATTTCGTGCCACGTGCGCGCAGGCAGAATCTGTGGTATAGGTAGAAAGATAATGCTATTTATGAATATGGTTATATATGTGTCTTACTATAGAGTTGTATTTTCATTCCTTAATCCCATCCGCGTAAATTCCTTATTGTTACTTGTTACCTGTTACTCTATCATATGCCCTGATTGTTTGCTTGTAAATATTTTTCGCAATAAATTTCTTATTTCTTTCAATTCAGCGTGTCATTCCAGTGAAATAAGCGTCGGGACATGGTCTCCGCACTTACGGGACATGCTCATTTAAGTGGAATGAGGCGGTCATTTAAGTTAAATGACAAGACTGCGAAATATCATTACAAACAACTGATAATCAGCGAATTAGAAACAAACTGCGAACAATTCGCGCTTCGTGGCGGACGATATCAGAAGAAAAGACAATTATTAGGTGTAAATATTTTTCAAAACGAAGAACAAAACAAACCCACCAAAAGTAACAATAAAGTTGCTCTGGTGGGCTTATTGTAGGGGTAATTTTACGCTTACTTAGGGGTTATTTCACGCTTATTTTCTTACCATTTCTGATATAAACGCCTTTCTTTGTTGCATCCTTCACTTGTTTGCCGTCAAGAGTGTAGGTCTTGGCGTTGGCATTAGCATCGGCATTAGGAGTGCTGATGCCTGAAGGGTCGGCAACAACCTTTACCGTACGCGAGAACTGAGGGTACTTATGGTCGATGTAGGCATGCGAGAACGTACCCACATGGAAACAGCGTGTGCCCTTTGCTTCAGCAGCATTGGCGTATTTGTCGATACCTGCATCGTCTTCCTCGTCACCTCCGATAAAATCGAGTGTGTAGGTGCCTGGCTGGCAGTCCTCAGGAACAACCACTTTGAACGATACGCGGATGGAGTCGCAACCGTTGCGCCAGCATGCGGCAACATATTTTGGCACCTTTGTGCGCGACTGAAAACCATGCCACTCGTAGCCATTCTTTGGGCAAGCCTCGTTGTAGATGGCAGTTGCTTTGTCGTTGGCAGTCATCGAATATTTCTTTCCTGCCTTCGAACCGTCCTCAAGATAAACCCAGTCTTCGGCAAAAGCCTGATATGCCATAGCAGGCATTGTCACCTTCCATCCTTCAGGCGCACGCAGAGCGGCAATCGACCAGTCGGAGATGAACTTCTGGTATGAGTCGCCATCGTCGGCAACAGTCATTGTGACAACAAATGTCTCGCCCGGCGTCACCTCATCAGGAGCAACGGTGTTGATAATCTTATAGCATGAACTCACGCCAAAGGCAATAGCCAAGGCAACGAGTATATAGAGATTCTTTTTCATTTTGTGATTTTTTGATTTAAGATTTTAAGATTTTTATTCATCAAACACAGCCTTCCAGTTATACACACGGAAGAAGAACGGACGATAGAAATCGGCACTTCCCACAGAGTTGAAGTTGTCACCCCAGTCCTTTGCGTCGGTATTTGTAGAGAACACGAGCTCACCCTCGCGCGAGAGCGTCTGATGAAGGTGTGGCATGTAGAAGTTCTGATATGTCTGCGTACCCTTCTTGTCGAGCACCCATGGCATTGTCCACAACTGATGAGCCTCCTCGAAAGGTCCCCAAGGGTAGCGTGAGCGCATGATGTAGAGCTTTTTGCCAAAGACAAACTCCTGACCGGTCATGTAGTACCAGTCGCCATCCTTGAACACCCAAACGGTTGATACAGAGCGGCTTGAAATGCCCGAGCGGTTTTTGTCGGCATCAACAGGATATTCGTCCTGCCAGCGCCATGTGCCGTCCTCGCCTTTCACATAGTATTCAGTACCGCTGTTGAGGTCGTGTGTCTTTGTACGAGCCACTACCGGATGGCAGTAACTGAGCAACTGGTCCTCTGTCGCCTTCCATTGGTTGCTGGTGTAGAGGTAGGTGTGACCGTCCTCGTCTTCCCACAACTGCGAACCGTACATACAACCGTCTTGTGCCACATGATTATGGTCCACATCAATGATTTTCAGGTATGTATCGTCGCCCGGCTGTCCTTCAAGACTATATGTCACGAGCGCCTGATTCTTGTTCTGCATGAGGTTCTGCGTACCATTATAGACACCACCCCAGAGCATCTGCAACTTGCCGTCAACGACCGTTGCATCGCCTGCCCAATAGAGCCATTGCTGGTCGATGTCGCCACGCTGAATCTCGGCATCTGTCTTCTCGCCGTTAGGATGGCGCAGATGAGTGCGAGCCTGATAGTAGCGGTCGGCATTTGGATTTGTTGTCTGCACGAAATCGGCAAGCCACACGAAATTCTCCGGATTTGTACCAGGAAGTCCGTCTTCGCCAGGAGTCTGCACCATGATGGTGTTGCGAGGGAAAGAGCACGACTTTCTTGCTCTTGTGGAAGCTTCCACTACGCCATAGAAGGAGTCGTTGAACGACCAGAACACATTTCCGCCAGGCAGAGCTGCTGTCTCCACCCCATCTCCTCCGTTCCATCCGAGTGTGCGGGTGAAGAGGTCGTTGTAGAGTTTGTCTTTATAGACATAAACATTCTTGTCGGCGTTGTTGTGCTCCATCAGGACAAGGTTCCACTCGTCCTTCACCTCAGGCACCGGCCAACGGTCGGTGTCGGCCTCACGCTCAACGGTGTGATCGCCTGTCAAATCCTGTGCCTGTGCTACAGCAAAAGCACCAAAGATGGTGGCGAGTAATAGCAGTTTTCTTTTCATTTCTTATTTATTTTGTGTTTATTTTTTAGTACTTTTCAATTAGAATTTCACCACTTTCTTTCCACCAACGATGTAGATGCCCTTTGCAGGAACACTATTCAGGCGGCGGCCCTGAAGGTCGTAGATGGCATCTGGGGCAGGAACAGCGCTCACAGCCTCAACGCCTGCAGCAATATCCTCCTCTGTGTAGTTGCCGTAGTAGAGCAGGCGGAAATGGTCGAAGATGGTCCAGTACTGTGTGTCGGTCTTTCTGCCCACAATACCAATCTTCATCTCTGTTGGTTCGGTGAATACGGTGGTAGATGTGTTGAGGTAATAGCCGGCATTGAACCACGACTCAGCAGCCTCCATATTGTCAGGTATATATTTTCCGCCGAAGGTCAATGTGGCACCCTGGAGTTTCTCGTCAAGGGCATCATCAAAGATGTTCTTCAGATAAACGGTCTTTGCACCTGTCACCGAGAGATAAGCCTTTATGCTCGAAGTGCCTGCCACATAATTGTCGTAAACCTCAGAAGCACGACCCGGACGCTGGAAGGCGTTGACGCGCACCTGATATGTGCCGGCAGGAAGTGCAGGAGTGATGGTCTGTGTCATGTTGACAGATGTCTCGTAGAACTCACCACAGTTGTAGTGGGATGTAGGAGTCTGACTCCAACCCGACTCATCGCCATTGTCGAACTCAGGGTTTGACATCAGCCAAGTGATTTCCATTGGACGGGCAGCCGACTCAGGGACAATATTGCCAAGGAACTCGTAGAATGTAGAGCGCAGATTGCTCATAGCATCGATAATCTGACCTACGCCATAGTTTGCCTTATCGCGTGTCACATCTTCAACAAGACCGTTGATTGCAGCACCTGCCTCCTCTGTTGTCACAGATTCGTCCTTGCTCTTGTAAGGAGTGCTGAGCGACTTGCGGATGTTGGTAAGAAGAGCGTTGAGTTTTGTCATGTTGAGGTCGGTCACATACGAGTCGAGTGCCTCCACCTTATCATCTGTGAGTATGAGCCAACGCTGTGCAGAAGCACTATTGACATGGCTGAAACCAGCCGAACCGACACTTGTCTCGGATACTCCAGCAAGCGACTTTGAATCCTTCACCATCCAGAAGGTTGTTGTTGTGATGCCACCTACAGAGAACTCCGAACGAGCAGGAAGCAACTGTATGCCTTCTGCATCAGAAGCCGCAGCCGTCTCAACAGTTGTGTAGCCAGAGGAATTCTTTGTGAGGAAACGACCTGTGCCTACATTGCGGAAGTTGTACATTCCTGTTGCAGGATTGAAGGCAATGGTCCACGCAAAATTGTCGTTTGCCCTTATCTCGGTCGATGAAGCTGGGGCAAGGCAGAGAGCACCCGCAGCATTTACTGTAAGGTAGGATGTGTTGACACCACAGTTCTCGCTTTCGTTCTTGAGATAATACTTTGTATTATCGTCCTGCATGAAGACATAGGCAGGTGAGGCAAAATTCATCTCGCCAGAAGCATGCAAACCGTCCTGATGGAGGGCGTGAGTGATGAACACATTGCCGTAGTAGAGAAGCGTGTTCTCTGGGTTGTAGATATCCTCGAATGCACCATTCAATCCATAGTTCATGCTGTTGATGGTGTATGTAGGCCACATGTGAGTGTTGTCGCCTGTGATGCGCACATTAGCGTCGTTGTTGAGAAACTGCACCATCTGGTTGGCGCGAGGACCGAGCCACAATCCGCGGTCGCCCTCTGCACGATATGTGCCGTTCCACCATATATCCGTTGTGCCCACTCCTACTCCATGGTTTGTCTCGTGGAGAAGCGTTCCTGTCTGCTGATAGCCCTCGCTTGGTCCTACTCGCATATAGCCACCGAACGAGCAGTCGGCTGTTGGTGTCTGAGCGCCATAGTTGACATTGAGGTCAAGACCGTGAATGCCAGAGAGGTTGTTGTAGAGCCACTTAATCTCGTTGAGGGCAGAGTTGATTCGCTTGTTCTCGTCGCTACTTCCACCGTTGTTGTAAGTACCTGTGACAGTACCCTTTGGCAGAGTGGCAAACTTCACAGCATCGCTATATCCCACATGACCTTTTGAACTCATCGCATACGCGCGTACATAATATATTGTTGCAGGTTCGAGATGCTCCATCACATATAGTTCGCCGGCATTGGCGAAGTAGAAACTGGTGTGGTCGTCCTTGATTGTAGGGTTAGGACTTGTGCTCCAGCATACGCCCTTCTCCTTTACTGATGTACGGTTGTTGTTGACTGTTGTGCGGGCAAGGGCGATGGTTGCACCTGCTGCTATGAAAGGATTCATCTCGGCTGAAGGAGTGTTGCCTGTGGCTGTCAGCTCGCGATAGTCAATCATGGCGTCAGAAAGCGTCTTTGCTGCCTCGCCAATAGCAGAGGAACTTGATGCCGAGAAGGCACCTCTTGCACCCTCAATGGCTGCGTCAAGAGCAGAAGTGTCGGTTTCGTCCTTCTTCATGCCTTCTGCCTCGTCGATGAGTCGCTGCATCTCAATCTGGATGCTGTCTGCTACAATACCGTCGTAATAGAGGCGTACATTGTCGATTGAGGCCCAGTTGCCTGTGCTGCCCTTCACCTTGAAACCGATTGTCGCCTTACCCTGAACGACGGTAAACACAACAGAATATTGCTTTGAGGCATTCACCTCCACACTCTCGCTACCGGCATAGAGAGAAGCACCTGTACAAGTGAGCGAACCGTCGCTCTGCTGCACATTCTGGCAACCAGCAACAAGTGTATATGTTCCATTAGGAAGACCGACAAGGTTCTGCGAAATCTCCACATCAGGCACTTTGCTTCCTGCCGACACCCAGCGCTCCATGTAAACCTGTCCGTTCTTCTCGCCGAACGAGTTGTTTATGACATAGTAGAAACCGCTGTTGTGCCAACCGGCAAAACGAGCCTCGAAGTTTGGATTGTCGATGTACTTTGAAGTCACAAGGACTGAAGCATTTGCCACTAACGACAGTATGCTTACGAATAATAGTAATAAAAGTTTTCTCATTTTGTTGGTTTGGCGTTTGTTTAAGTTTTTCTGTTTTGTGTTTAGTGTTGTATGTTATATTTTCAGTTTCAGTTTTAAATTGTCGCCACTAATCTGATGCACTTCCTCCACACCCTCAATGTCGTAGATATGTTTGAGTACGGCCTTCAGGTCGCTCAATCCGTGAACAAAGAACTCTACTGTACAATCGATGATATTGTCGGTTGTTGTCGTGTGGAGGGAGTCAATCTCCAGATGCAAATTCTCGCTGATGCAATTAATCACATCCAGAAGGAAATGATAGCGGTCGATTGCTGTGATATGAATCACCACAGGATATACTACTGCCTCATCAGGAGTAAATTCCACAGTAACGATTCTGTCGCTATGGCTTGATGCTTCGTGAATGGCCTCAGGACACGAGCGGCGGTGGAGCACAATACCCTCTTCGTGCTTGAATCCGATAATCTCGCCTTCCGGCAAGGAGTTACAATGAGGACAACGGATGAAATGCAGATGAGGATGGTCGGGCAGATTGTTGCGGAGTGCGCGTTTTGCCTTGTATGTCGAGGTGTAGTCCTTCCAGTCGTTTTGTACCATCACCTCATCGCCAACGCCAATCTCCACACAGTCGCCTCGTGTGAGAACAGTCTTTACGGAACAGAGTTTGCCGTTGATGCGGGCATATTTCGCGTGAAGTCCCAGTTCGGTATGCAGTTCAAAGGCAAAGTCGATTGCTGTAGCACCCTTTGGCAGTACGATAGCCTGTCCGCTTGGTGTGAACACCATCACATCGTCGTAATAGAGCGAGGTGACGACACTCTCCATGAACGAGTTCTCCTGACTCTGGTTGGCTATCTCCTGAAGGATGGTCTTGAAACGGTCCATCCACTCGCCCACATTACTCTCGTCGCGCTCGGCCATACATCCAATCTTAGACGCTTCTACCATTCGTTCAGAGCAAATCTGCACATCTTCCCACACACCTTCCTCAGAGAGGAGCATGAGGTTCAGACTCTGGTAGGAGTTCTCCTTCTGCTGGTCAATCTGGTTGACAAACGACTGTGGCTTCTCCTTGTAGATATCGGTAAGGATGGAATAGATGAGCAGGCAGATGTTCTTCTCGCTGAGCACCTCTCCACAATGGGTGAAAGTGACGCGAATGTAATAGCGGTTGGCAATATGCTTGAAGTCTTTGCCCTGTGCCTTCATCTTGCGGTAGATGCTGTAAGGCTTGCGGTAGTACACCTCTGCCTTTGCCCAGATGTCATGCATCTTGAGAGTTGTCTCAATGGTAGAACAGAACACTTCAAGTCGTGCTTTGTTCTTCACCACATCTGCTGCAAGAGCATTCTCTATATCTGTATATTCGCTTGCACAACGGTATTTGAAGGCAAGATTCTCGAGGTCGGTCTTCACATCAAACAATCCCAGACGGTTGGCAAGTGGCGCATAGAAATAATCTGTCTCGCCGGCAATCTTCATCTGCTTGTCAGGGCGCATTGAAGAGAGTGTGCGCATGTTGTGCAGTCGGTCGGCAATCTTCACCATCAGGGCACGAATGTCGTAGTTGAGCGAGTCGAGCAACTGCTTGTAGTTGTCCACCTGCTTCGACATTTTGTAGGTGTTGCGCTTCTTCTTAGTCACAACATCCACAAGGAATGCCACATCATCGCCATATCGCTCACGAATCTCGTCAAGAGTATGGTCGGTGTCCTCAACAACATCATGCAGGAAAGCACAAATCACCGAGTTGACATCGAGTTTCAACTCCTCTGCAGCAATTGATGCAACAGCAATAGGATGCACGACATAAGGAGCTCCTGTCTTGCGGCGTTGCAGTTTATGAGCATCTTTGGCAAACTCCAGCGCATCCTTCAGACGAGCCATATCAGCCTCACTCGTACCACGTTGCAGCATCACATCAAGCACATGCTTTGCGCGACGGTCAATTAGTTCGGCATATTCCTCCTCTGTGCGTTGAGCAATAGAACCATCACTGTTGAGTTTCACCTTTTTGAAATCTTCCATAATGAGATTGTCTTTTTGCGATTATACTTTTTTACCGGGTGTTGCGATAGCGAGTAACAAGTAACAGGTAACAATAAGAAAATTTCGTCGTTATCGTCTGTTAGTGACTATTTCTCGAGTTGGAAAATCTTCTCCATCAAGTGCCATTTCTCTGTCGATTTGGCATTTGGGTCGCACCCCTGGCATTCTGCCACATAAGCCTCCCACTCCTTCTGCATAGGGAGTTCGGCAAGTCGGGCATTGTCCTTCTCCCAGTCGAAATCATCTACGGTGTCGCAAATCATGAAGAGGCGATAGCCTACGGCATAAATCTGCATATCGAGGATTCCCACCGAGCGGATTCCTTCCTGAATGACCGGCCACACATGAGCGTGAGCCTCCTTGTATTTGGCGATGAGTTCCGGATTGTCCGGAATATCAAGTTGCTGGCAATAGCGTTTCATTTGTTTTACTTTCTTCTGATTGTTAGTTTTATTGTCTCTGGGTTGTTTGCGGCGAAGGCCTCAGCATCCTCTACAACGAGGGCGAGATAACCGCCACCACCTGCTCCCGGCATCTTCCAAGCAAGTACTTCCGGCATTGCCGAATACTTGTCGATAAACTCCTGAACATTACCCTGAATCATTGCAGGAAACATTGCCGTCTGGGCATTGAACGATGCCTTGTAGGCTGCAGCAAAGGCAGGAAGGTCGGTGGCAAGAAGGGCCTTCCAACAATCGTCGGCTGCCTGTGCAAGTGCCTTAACCTTTGGTTCGGTGATGTCCTTACCAGCTACAACAGAACAACCAGGGCGACGAGGGTCCATAGGAATCATGCAGACATGGCTCTCAATCCACGAGAGCACATTCTCATCGTCACAAGTCTCAATCTTCTCCGGCCAGAAGCGGTTGTCATAATAATGACGGCAGAGGCCTGGCACGCAGATTCCTATCGCATCCTGTGCTCCACTGATGATTCCATCGGAACGCTCTGGGTCGTTCTCGAAACAGAACACGAGTTTTGCCAATGTCTCAGGATCCATATCAGGCAACTTCATCGGCCATATCTTCTTTATCATCTTGCGTGTGGATGTAGAAAGTCCACAACGGTCGCGCACCTCGAATGTTGGCTCCAACGACATTGTGATGGCCCAACCAGGAGCAAAGCAACTGACATAAGGCTGGTCAATCCAAGTGCCGGCAAGGTCAAGGCGAGTTGGAAGTCCAATCTCCTTCTTCTCGCTCTTGCCTGACTTCAGACTGTTCTTGATGCTTGTCGACGATCGAGCCTCCAAACCTTCTGCTGGAGTGCGTTCAAGGACGATGTATTCTATGCCGTGGCTCTCGCAGAACTGACGTTTCTCCTCGCTGCTTCCGTCTGCGTTCACCACAAAACGGTCTGGACGGAGTGCCTCAACAGTTGGTACAAAATCCATGATGCCCGAACCTGCATTAATGAAAGCGTCCTTCACATAACGGATGCTCTTCACCATGAACAATCGCTCCTGCTCAGGATAGAGAGTCTTATGATTCTTGTATTTCAGAATGGTAGCATCTGAGCCAATGCCCACATACAAATCGCCATACTGAGCCGCCTGACGGAAAAACTCAACATGACCGCTGTGAAGAAGGTCGTAGCAACCACTGACAAAAACTTTTTTCATTTCTTTTGATTTTTAGCAACTTTTCTTTTATCGGATGGCAAAGCCATATATGATTGCACAAAGGTACAATTTATTTTCCAAAAGAGCGAAACGAATGATAATATTTTGCAAAAAACAATGGAATAATTTGTAGATTTAGGAAATAATTGATTAAATTTGCAACAGGAAAAACCTAAATCGTACATCATTGTGCATATAGCAATAGCAGGAAATATCGGTAGTGGAAAAACAACATTGACTACAATGTTGGCAAAGCACTATGGTTGGAAACCTCATTTCGAGCCTGTCATGGACAATCCTTATCTGGAGGATTACTACCACGACCTGAAGAGATGGGCTTTCAATCTGGAAGTGTATTTCCTCAAGGAGCGTTTCCGCGATATCCTTGATGTGCTGTCGCATCCTGAGATTTCGACTGTTCAGGACCGTTCTATCTTCGAGGGCGTGTATGTCTTTGTGGCAAACAACTATGCTCAGGGCCAACTCTCAGAACGTGATTTCGAGGCTTATATGGAACTCTTTGAGCAGATGATGGAGGTTGTGAAATTTCCTGACCTTATGATTTACCTCCGGGCACCATTGGAGCATCTGGTGGCAAACATTCAGAAGAGAGGTCGCGACTATGAGCAAACCATTGCTCTCGACTACTTAAAAGGACTCAACGAGCGATACGAGGACTTTATCTTCAATAAGTACAAAGGAAAGAAAATGATTATTGAAGTCAACGGAATGGACTATCTCCACAATCCAGAGGACTTTAGAAAAATAACCGACAAAATCGACGCTGATTTATTCGGTTTGTTCAGTGAATAAATTGTAAATTGTAAAATTGTAAATTACACAATGCATATAGCAATAGCCGGAAATATCGGAAGTGGTAAGACCACCCTGACAAAGATGTTGGCAAAGCGTTACGGATGGACTCCTCGCTTTGAGCCAGTTGACAACAATCCTTATCTTGAGGATTTCTATGCCGACATGCACCGTTGGTCGTTCAATCTTCAGATCTACTTCCTCAACAAGCGTTTCCGCGAGGTGGTGGAAATATCTAAGAGCGACGAGACAATCATTCAGGACCGCACTATCTTTGAGGACGCACGAATCTTCGCGCCAAACCTTCATAATCAGGGATATATGTCCGATCGCGACTTCGACAACTACTCTGATTTGTTCGACCTGATGATGTCGCTTGTGGGTCTACCTGACCTTATGATCTACATCCGCTCAACAATCCCTAACCTCATTGCGCAGATTGGCAAGCGTGGCCGTGAGTATGAGCAGTCTATACGTATTGACTATCTGCAGGGTTTGAACGACCTATACGAGGGTTGGATCAAGAACTACAAGGGTAATCTCATCATTATTGATGGTGACACAACAAAGTTTGAAGGCAACCCAGAGGACTTCCAGAAGATTACCGACCAGATTGACGCCAACCTCTACGGATTGTTCCCATTTGAGGGATAACAGTCTCGTGGCGTCTAACAACTAACAGTTAACAATAAGAAAATTTCGTGGCATAAAATATAAGGTGGAAAGCGAGTTGTTCGTCTTCCACCTTTTTTCTTTCGTGCTACGAGATATATCTCGCAGAACCTAACCGTTCATCCCTCCTCCACTTTGGGGAGGACGGGAGGGGGCTCTTAGAATTCTATTCCCCAGAGGAGCAGTTTTGCCGCACATTTTGGTGCAACGGTCTGAGTATAAGGGCGTTCGATGAGTTGAACGCTATGCTGCTGAAGGTCGCAAAGACCATACCATGGTTCGGCACATACATAAGGGCAAAGCAAATCCTGCATCTGCCAGAAGAGCCAAACCGGAGCAAAGGAATGAACACGCGCAAGACGGTTCTTCTGAAGGTCGAGAATATCTGCTCCGTTAATCTGCTTATGGTCGAAGATAAGTGCCTCGTTGGCAAATGTCGCCACGCTGACAGGAATCAATCCCTCTTCATCGCAGTTCACTCCGTGGCGTTCCTTACTCCAACAACCCTGCTCGCCAGCTCTTACCACAGTAAGGCAATGAGCATCAACAGTATTGTCGTTGAACAACGGACGGATATATCCTATCTTCTCTGCACCTTCCTCAAAATCAGGCAACGCAATAGCAGGATGTCCACCTATCTGGAAAGGCATCACACGGTTTTCCTCAAGATTCAGAAGACAGTAACTGCAGTCAAGTTTCATTCCCTCAAGTCTATATACAATGGTAAGGCGGAAATGGAAAGGGTAAGCCTCGCGTGTTGCCTCAGTATCGCTTACAGAGAACAAGAGCATTCCTGGAGCATCCTCTGCCACTCTCTCCCACTCCATGCCTTTAACAAATCCATGTTTAGGCATCTTGTAGGTGTTGCCTTCAAGGGTATATTCGCCATTCCACAATCCGCCACAAGCAGGGAAAAGGATTGGCGAAGAACCATTCCAATAGCGTTCATCACCCGTCCACCAGAGTTCCTTGCCGTCACTCTTGCGAACAACACTCTTCACCTCAGCACCAAGACTGTTGACAGTCACCTTGAGGTAGTCGTTTTCTAATACAAATTTCATTGATTCTTTATGTTGTTTGAGCTTGGGCTTTAATACTCACCCCATGCCTTTATGTCAATATCATCAAGTTTCACTGTGCAGAAGGCATTGATGAAAGCAGAAGCCAAACGAGGGTTGGTAATCAATGGGATATTGAGGTCGATTGCTGCACGACGAATCTTATATCCATTTGTCAACTCGTGGGTTGTGAGGTCCTTAGGGATGTTCACCACCATATCAAGTTCGTGATTACGCAACATATCAAGTGCCTGAGGCTGCTTACCTTCGTCAGATGGCCAATAGACAAGAGTATTCTCAATGCCCTGCTCGCTAAGGAACTTCGATGTACCACCAGTAGCATAGAGGTTGTAACCATGCTTCTTGAGCAGACGGGCAGCGCCAAGCATCTCTGTCTTGTCCTTCACAGTACCTGTAGAGAGAAGGATAGTCTTCTCTGGAATGCGATGACCAACAGAAAGCATACTCTTGAGCATTGCTGTGTTGGTGTCTTCACCAATACAACCTACCTCGCCAGTTGACGCCATATCAACGCCAAGAACAGGGTCGGCCTTCTGCAGACGGTTGAATGAGAACTGGCTTGCCTTGATTCCCACATAGTCGAGGTCGAAGAGGTTCTTCTTCGGTTTCTCGAACGGTACATTCAGCATCACCTTTGTTGCAAGGTCAATGAGGTTGAACTTCAGCACCTTGCTGACAAATGGGAATGAGCGTGAAGATCGGAGGTTTGTCTCAATAACGAGAATGTCATTATCCTTCGCCATATACTGACAGTTGAAAGGACCAGAGATATGGAGTTCCTTTGCAATCTGACGCGAGATCTTCTTTATTCGGCGCACAGTCTCAACATAGAGTTTCTGTGGAGGGAACTGCAGAGTAGCATCACCCGAGTGAACACCCGCATACTCGATATGCTCAGAGATGGCATAAGCAATGATCTCACCATCCTTTGCAACAGCGTCGAAGTCGATTTCCTTTGCATTCTCAATAAACTTACTAACCACCACCGGATGTTCTGCACTTACATTTGCCGCCATCTGGAGGAAGCGCTCAAGTTCGTCGCGGTTTGAGCAGACATTCATCGCAGCACCCGAAAGCACATACGAAGGACGCACAAGAACAGGGAATCCCACCTTGTCTATGAACTCATTCATCTCTTCCATAGAAGTGAGGGCGGCCCACTCAGGCTGATCCACGCCAATACGGTTGAGCATTGAAGAGAACTTCGCACGGTCCTCTGCATTGTCAATATCCTTTGCCGTAGTACCGAGAATTGGCACATTCTGGGCATCGAGTTTCATAGCGAGGTTGTTTGGAATCTGACCACCAGTAGAAACGATTACGCCATAAGGAGTCTCGAGTTCTATGATATCCATCACACGCTCAAATGTGAGTTCATCAAAATAGAGACGGTCGCACATATCATAGTCGGTAGAAACAGTCTCTGGGTTGAAGTTTATCATGATTGAACGATAGCCTTCCTTGCGGATAGTGTTCAGTGCCTGAACGCCACACCAGTCAAACTCTACCGATGAACCAATGCGATAAGCACCCGAACCAAGAACTACTATAGAGCGTTTGTCATTCTCGTACTTGATGTCGTGCTCCACACCAGCGTATGTCACATAGAGATAGTTTGTCTGTGCTGGATATTCTGCGGCGAGTGTGTCAATCTGCTTCACATAAGGAGTAATGCCATACTGCTTGCGGAGACTGCGGATTACGAGCGATGCTTTGTGCATCTGACCGAGTTCGCGCTCAAGATGAACGGCACGGGCAATCTGGAAATCAGAGAATCCATAGACCTTTGCCTCACGGAGCAAATCCTTGTCGAGTACATTGACAGAAGTGCATTTGCGCAAACGCTGGTCAATGTCGATGATATGCTGGAGTTTGTTGAGGAACCACTTGTCAATCTTTGTCAGTTCGTGGATATGATCAACAGTGTATCCCTTGAGCATTGCCTTTGCAATGATGAAGATTCGTTTGTCAGTTGGTTCGTGGAGTGCCTTGTCAATATCGGCAATCTTGAGTTCCTTGTTCTCGATGAATCCGTGCATTCCCTGACCAATCATTCGGAGTCCCTTCTGGATTGCCTCCTCGAAGTTACGGCCAATTGCCATCACCTCACCTACCGACTTCATTGACGAACCCAACTCCTTGTCTACACCGTGGAACTTACTCAAATCCCAACGAGGAATCTTGCAGACAACATAGTCGAGTGCTGGTTCGAAGAAGGCACTTGTGGTCTTTGTCACAGAGTTCTTCAGTTCAAACAAGCCATAACCCATACCGAGTTTTGCTGCCACAAAAGCAAGAGGATAACCGGTTGCCTTTGAAGCAAGAGCAGAAGAACGGCTCAAACGAGCATTTACCTCTATGACGCGATAATCCTCTGACTGAGGGTCGAAGGCGTACTGCACATTACATTCACCAACAATACCGATATGTCGGATAATCTTTATAGAAAGTGCGCGGAGTTTGTGATACTCAGAGTTTGTGAGTGTCTGCGAAGGAGCAATGACAATCGACTCACCAGTGTGAATGCCGAGTGGGTCAAAATTCTCCATGTTACAAACTGTGATACAGTTGTCGTAACGGTCGCGAACCACCTCATACTCAATCTCCTTCCAGCCCTTGAGCGACTTCTCAACAAGCACCTGTGGCGAGAAAGCGAAGGCTTTTTCAGCGAGTTTGTTGAGTTCTTCCTCGTTGTCGCAGAAGCCCGAGCCAAGTCCTCCGAGTGCATAGGCAGCGCGGATGATGACTGGATAACCGAGTTCTGAAGCAGCCTTGCGTGCAGCCTCTATCGACTCACATGCCTCACTCTTGATGGTCTTCACATCAATCTCGTTGAGTTTCTCGACAAAGAGTTCGCGGTCTTCTGTATCAATGATAGCCTGAACTGGAGTACCGAGTACGCGAACGCCATACTTCTCGAGAACACCACTCTTGAAAAGTTCAACACCACAGTTGAGAGCTGTCTGTCCACCGAATGAGAGGAGTATACCGTCAGGACGCTCCTTTTCTATTACGCGCTCAACGAAATAAGGCTGTACCGGCAAGAAGTAAATCTGGTCGGCCACACCTTCAGATGTCTGAACGGTAGCAATGTTTGGATTGATGAGAACTGTCTCAACGCCTTCTTCGCGCAGAGCTTTGAGTGCTTGTGAACCAGAATAGTCAAACTCTCCTGCTTCACCGATTTTCAACGCTCCCGAACCAAGAAGGAGCACTTTCTTAATTGTTTTATCTAACATAGAATTCTATTGCCCTCCCCTCTGTTACAAGGGGAAGGGTTAGTATTAATATTCGTTCCAACTCTTTATTGCAAGATCCTCAAGGCCAAGAGTACAAAGCGACTCAATGAAAGCCGAAGCGAGGCGTGCATTAGTGATGAGTGGGATATTATGGTCGATTGCACCACGGCGAATCTTATATCCATTGGTAAGTTCGCGCTTGCTGTGGTTCTTTGGAACATTCACGATAAGGTCGAACTTATGCTCGTGAATCATTTCCATCACATTCACCTTGTCTGAGTTCTCTTCGTCTGGCCAAGCAACAGCAACAGCCTTTGCACCATTCTCGTTCAAGTACTTAGCTGTACCCTCTGATGCATAGACTGTATAGCCGTTCTTCACAAGTGCTATTGCAGCATCAAGAAGTGCAGCCTTCTCCTTTGCACCACCAGAAGAGAGCATGATGCCCTTTTCCTTTGAAGGAATCTTATAGCCTGTAGCAATGAGCGAATTGAGGAGAGCCTCTTCGAAACACTCACCGATACAACCTACCTCACCAGTAGAAGACATATCTACACCAAGTACTGGATCAGCATTCTGCAGACGGGCAAACGAGAACTGGCTTGCCTTTACACCCATACGGTCGATATCGAATGCCGACTTGTCTGGCTTCTGGTAAGGAGCGTCGAGCATAATCTTTGTAGCAGTCTCAATGAAGTTGCGCTTGAGAACCTTACTTACAAATGGGAATGAGCGTGAAGCACGGAGGTTACACTCGATAACCTTAATGTCGCTACCCTTTGCAAGATACTGGATATTCAATGGACCAGAGATGTTGAGTTCCTTTGCAATGGCACGCGAAATCTTCTTAATCTGACGAGCCTGGGCGAAGGTGATGTTCTGTGCAGGGAATACCATTGTAGCGTCACCTGAGTGAACACCTGCATACTCCACATGCTCTGAGATTCCGTATTCAACGATTTCGCCATTTTGTGCCACACCGTCAAACTCAATCTCGTTTGTCTCTGTCATGAACTGTGAGATAACAACCGGATATTCCTTTGACACCTCTGAAGCGGCAGCAAGGAAACGACGGAGTTCCTCATCATCATAGCAGACATTCATTGCAGCTCCTGAGAGGACATACGAAGGACGAACGAGAACAGGATAGCCTACCTCGTCAATGAACTTCTGCACATCTTCCATACTTGTCAGTGCGCTCCACTTTGGCTGGTCAATACCGAGCTGGTCGAGCATTGCAGAGAACTTTCCACGATTTTCGGCACGGTCGATTGACACTGGAGAAGTACCGAGGATTGGCACATTCTGACGGTGCAACTTCATTGCGAGGTTGTTTGGAATCTGTCCGCCCACAGAAACTACCACACCGCGTGGCTGCTCAAGGTCGATGATATCAAGAACACGCTCGTAAGAGAGTTCATCGAAATAGAGACGGTCGCACATGTCATAGTCAGTAGAAACTGTCTCTGGGTTATAGTTGATCATGATTGACTTATAGCCCAACTTACGCGCTGTGTTTACTGCATTCACAGAACACCAGTCGAACTCTACTGAAGAACCAATGCGGTAAGCACCCGAACCAAGTACCACAACCGACTTGTCGTTATTGTAGTAGTTGATGTCGTGACCTTCTGCAGCATATGTCATGTAGAGATAGTTGGTGAGGTCTGGGTGCTCTGAAGCAACTGTTGGGATACGCTTCACTGCAGGGAGAATGCCCAACTTCTTACGATAAGCACGAACAGCAAGGTTCTCTTTCTCCATGTTTCCTGCAGTTGGTTTCATTACAAAACGAGCAATCTGGAAATCAGAGAAACCGAGTACCTTTGCCTCACGCAAAACCTCTGCTGGCAATTCCTCAAGCGAGTTGTAGCCCTCGAGTTTGTGCTTGAAGTCAACGATATTCTTCATGCGCTCAATGAACCATGGGTCAATCTTTGTGAGTTCCTCGATTCGGGCAACGGTATATCCTTCCTCAAGTGCCTGTGCAATAGCGAAGATACGGAGGTCGGTTGGATTTGAGAGTTCCTCGTCAAGGTTTTCGAACTTTGTGTGGTCATTACCAACAAAACCATGCATTCCCTGACCAATCATTCGGAGTCCCTTCTGGAGCATTTCCTCAAACGAACGACCGATAGACATAATCTCACCTACCGACTTCATTGAAGAACCGAGCTTGTGGCTTACGCCAACGAACTTTGTGAGGTCCCAACGAGGAATCTTGCAGATCATATAATCAAGCGAAGGAGCAACATACGCAGAGTTTGTTGTTCCCATCTCGCCAATCTGGTCGAGTGTATAGCCGAGGGCAATCTTTGCTGCAACAAAAGCGAGAGGATAACCAGTAGCCTTTGAAGCAAGTGCAGAAGAACGGCTCAGACGGGCATTGATCTCAATGATACGATAGTCGTTGGTCTCTGCATTGAAAGCAAACTGGATATTACACTCACCCACAATATTGAGGTGGCGCACACACTTGATAGTGATTTCCTGAAGCATCTTCACCTGCTCGTCAGTCAAAGAGCAAGTAGGAGCAACAACGATAGACTCACCTGTGTGAATGCCGAGTGGGTCGAAGTTTTCCATTGAAGCAACAGTGAAGCAATGGTCGTTTGCATCGCGGATGCACTCGAACTCTATCTCCTTCCAACCCTTGAGAGATTCTTCAACAAGTACCTGTGGAGCGAAGGTAAATGCCGACTCTGCAATCTCAACGAATGTCTTCTCGTCAGGACAAACGCCCGAACCAAGACCGCCGAGTGCATAAGCCGAGCGAATCATGATTGGATAACCGATGTTGCGTGCAGCAGCAATAGCATCTTCAAGTGTCTCACAAGCCTGCGAAACAGGAACCTTCAGGTCAACCTTGTTCAACTCCTGAACGAAGAGGTCGCGGTCCTCTGTATTCATGATTGCCTCAACACTTGTACCAAGTACCTGAACTCCATATTCCTGAAGCACTCCACTCTGATAAAGTGCAGTACCTACATTCAAACCAGTCTGTCCACCCCAAGCGAGCATGATTCCGTCAGGACGCTCCTTCTTGATGATTTCTGTTACGAAGTGGGTGTTAACAGGGAGGAAATACACCTTGTCGGCGATACCCTCACTGGTTTGGATTGTAGCGACATTTGGATTGACGAGGATTGAATAGATGCCTTCTTCGCGAAGTGCCTTCAATGCCTGAGAACCAGAGTAATCAAACTCACCTGCCTGACCAATCTTCAATGCGCCAGAACCAAGTACAAGTACTTTCTTCAACTTTTTACCTTCCATTTGCTTTTGTTGTTTTTATGTTTTGTTGTTATTATTTCTTATTTCAGCAAAGCCACGAACTTGTCGAACAGATTCTCTGTATCAACAGGACCAGAGCATGCCTCTGGGTGGAACTGTGCCGAGAACCAAGGATTCTTCTTGTGGCGGATTCCTTCGTTCGAACCATCGTTCATATTAACGAAGAGTGGTTCCCAGTCCTCGCCTATTGTTGTGATGTCAACTGCATAACCGTGATTCTGCGAAGTGATGAAGCAACGCTCTGTACCTACTTCGCGTACTGGCTGGTTGTGCGAACGATGACCGTACTTCAGTTTGTATATTGTGGCACCTGCTGCCTTTGATAGCAACTGATTTCCCATACAGATACCCATAATAGGTCTAACTGACGTTTCAGGTTTCAGGGTTTCAAGTTCCATGAACTTACGGATATTCACCACAGCCTCTTCACACATATCTGGGTCGCCAGGACCGTTTGCAAGGAAAAGACCATCAAATTCCAATTCGTTGAAGTCGTAATTCCATGGTACACGAATAACCTCTACGCCACGATTGATGAGACAACGGATGATGTTTGCCTTTACGCCACAATCCACGAGTACCACCTTTGGTGCATTAGTATCTCCATTTGAAGGCTGATAGGTGATAACTTCTTTGCACGAAACCTTGTCAACGAAGTTCACACCTTCGTAGTCGGCTTCTGGGATATTGTCTGGTTCATCATCAAACAGAATCTTTCCCATCATCACACCATGCTCGCGCAGAACCTTTGTGAGTTGGCGTGTGTCAATACCTGTTATTCCAGGAACATGCTCGCGCTTAAGCCAGTCAGCAAGCGACTCCTTTGCATTCCAGTGGGAGTATTCCTCTGTGTAGTCAGAGACGATGATGGCTGATGCATAAATCTTATCGCTCTCCATGAATGTAGGAATGCCATTGTCCTCGATTGAGAACTCTGGAACGCCATAGTTTCCTACAAGCGGGAAAGTGAGTGCCATCAACTGACCGGCATACGATGGGTCGGTCAAACTCTCCGGATAGCCCATCATAGCAGTGTTGAACACCACCTCTCCGGCTACTGGTGCGTCATAGCCAAAACTCTTACCCTGAAAGCGGGTTCCGTCGCTTAATACTAATGTTACGTTACGCATATTTCGTTCTTAGAATTTCTGTTCGTTCTGATAATACTTGTCAATATAGTTTACGAATGCCTGATTGCAGAGACGCACGCCACCCGGTGTTGGGTAATGGCCTGTGAAGTACCAGTCGCCCTTCTGGTTAGGGATGGCATTATGCAGACCTTCAATACTCTGGAAGACGAGTTCTATTGGAGTTGTCATTCCTTCCGGACGAAGCATCTCTATAATCTTCTCGTTGATTTCCTCTGGTGTGAACGGTTCGTAGATGTTACGCACACAGTTCTGCATCTCTGCTACAGGTTTTGTCAGTTCTGCCTGACAGTCGTGGTAGGTCTTTTCTATCACATCGTGCATGCCTCGTTCCTTCAGGAGTGCTATTGCAGCGCGGAAGGCGCAGAACTCCTCAAGTCGGGCCATGTCAATGCCGTAGTAGTCGGGATAGCGAATCTGCGGAGCACTGCTGACCATCACAATCTTCTTAGGATGCAGACGATCGAGAATGCGGAAGATACTCTCCTTCAAAGTAGTACCACGAACTATCGAGTCATCAATCACCACAAGGTTGTCAATGCCTTGGCGCAGACTTCCGTAAGTGATGTCGTAGACATGCGAGGCGAGATCGTTGCGCGAGTTGCCTTCTGTGATGAAGGTGCGGAGTTTGATGTCCTTCCACGCAATCTTCTCATAGCGTACCGACTCACTGAGTATATCATTCAGTTCCTCTTCTGTTGGAGTATGGTCGAACGACTGCAGTTTCTCCACCTTATGCTTTTGCGTATACGC
>DCIM01000009.1 GCA_002316005.1 Prevotellaceae bacterium UBA1726
CTAACTTTTTGGGGTCAGTTCAATTATGGAGGATTTATGGAAGATCGTGCAGACATCCTCCATAGTGTAAAGTATTGTGTATCAGGATGTTAACCCCGAAAATGGAGGAATGGAGGATTTTTCGTTCAATTCTCACAGAATAATTTTTACTGCTTTTGTCCGAGTTAGGAAAAAAAATCCTATAATTGCATTTGGAACGAGTTTCCAAAACATGAGTTCTGGCAACAGGACTCTCTGATCTGCTGATATGGCGACAATACACAATTGGTAATTGGCATAGTAGAGGGGGACAGAGCGCTGCCCTTGTGCCGTGAAGCACTAATTTAAGTCACCAATATACACTTGTTGAACGGTTCAGCATCGGAAATCATAATTAAAAGTTATGACAAGCATTCAGCTTAATTCCGGTGAGCAACTTGTTGCAGCCGGTCCTACAGGTTGTCTACCTGCAGATGAGTATCTTTGGCAGCACTATAGGCTGCGCCGCAATGTACTCAGCGGCAAAGTTGAGTACAGAGCTATTGAAGAGGATGATTCGCAGTTCAGACCGCTCTCTGAGCAGGAACAGAACTCGTTGATCCTCAAGAGCAGGAGAGATGGTTATGTCGACAAGTACGACATCTCTTCAGACCTGAAGCTCTTGGTCAATTCTGCTGATATTCCCGAATACGATCCTGCAAAGGACTGGCTCGAGAATCTGAAGTGGGACGGCAAGGAGAGGCTGGTGGATTTCTGGAGGAGAATTCCGGGAATCACTGGAGAGCAAATCTACTTCCTCACCATCTGGTGGAGATCGATGGTGGCTCAGTGTCTCGGACTTAACAAGGAACACGGAAACGAGTGTGTGCCTACCCTGATTGGAAAGCAGGGAGTTGGAAAGAGTACTTTCTTCATAAGGATGCTTCCTGTGCATCTGAGAGAATATTTCCTCGACAACTTCAAGCTCACCAATATCTTCGACAAGGAGATGGCACTCACAAACAATATCCTTGTCAACCTTGACGAGTTCGACATGTACACTCCCGGTCAGCATGCTCAGGTGAAGCAAGCTCTCTCGAAGGTAAGGGTGAATGGCAGAAGGATTTTCGGTAAGGTGCAGGACGACAGAAAGAGGTACGCTTCTTTCGTCGCAACCACTAACAATCCTCAACCACTCAGCGACCCAACGGGAAGCAGAAGGTTCATCTGTGTTGCTATCCCAAAGGGAGAGTATATCGACAATGACACCGAACTGGATTACGACCAGATTTACGCTCAGCTTGTCTACGAGGTAGTAGAGAAGAATGAGAGATTCTGGTTTACCAATGAGGAGACAGACAGAATCATGAAGCTTAATGCTCCTTTCCAACAGGTTAAGGGCATAGAGCAGATGATTGAGTCGTGTGTGGCTCATCTGGACGAAGGTTCGGAGAAGGTGTACATCACCACTGATGACATCATCAGAAAGGTGAAGGAAATCTATCCAAAGGCCGATGCCTCGAAGCTCTCCAAGGTGAAGGTGGGCAGAGTGATGAAGGAACTTGGTTTCACCAAGAAGCACTTCACCAATTGCGAGAAGTATGAAGCCACTCTAATCTCAGTAGCTTAAAAAAATCCCACCCCGGAGTCGTCTGGCTTTTGGGGTGGGATAATTCTTTTGTATGTTTCGTGTTTTCTATTCGTGGCGGATGGCTTCAATTGGATCCATGTTGGCGGCTTTGCGCGCTGGGATGTAACCAAAGACAACGCCAATGAAGGTACATACGGCGAAACTTACCCAGATGGACCACATCGGTACACTTGATGGCAGGCCGAACTTTGAGACAAGGGAGGAGACAATACCACCGAAGACGATGCCAAGGAATCCTCCCGTGACGGATATCAATATGGACTCGATGAGGAACTGCAGGGAGATGACCAGTCCGGTGGCTCCAACTGCCATACGAAGACCAATCTCCTTGGTGCGCTCTGTTACCGACACAAGCATGATGTTCATGATGCCGATACCCGCAACGAGCAATGAGAATGCCGCTGCCACAACAAGGATGAGAGTCACTGTGTCCATTGTTGATGACATTGTCTGCATCATCTCTGCCTGTGAACGCACATTGAAGTCGTCGCTGTCGCCTGAAGTGTCCTTAATCTTATGATTCTCGCGGAGAATCTGTGTGAGTTCCTCAATTGCTGCGTCTGAGAGCTCTTCTGTCACTGCCGAGCACTGGATACTATTGAAGTAGGTTTGTGCGGCTATACGCTTCATAACGCATGTGTATGGGGCGATAATGACATTATCCTGGTCCATTCCCCACGAGTTGTAGCCTTTCGACTTGAGAACGCCCACGATGCGGAGAGGAATGGATTTGAATCGGATATTCTTGCCGATGGCTTCCTGTTCCTTGCCCTCACCGAAGAGTTCATCCACGATGGTCTTACCAACTACGCACACCTTTGCTGACTTGGAGATGTCCTCCTCGTTGAAGCAAACACCATACTGAACTGTCCAGAGTTTGATGTCGAGATATTCAGGCGACTCGCCGTAGACGGTTGTTGAGGTGTTGTTGTTGCCATAGATGACTTGTCCCGAGGCTGTTACCTCTGGTGACACATTGGTGACAAACTTCTTCTCCTTTACGATACGCTCGTAGTCGGCAATCTTCAGCGTCTGCATAGAAGAAGGGTCCTGACGCACACCGCCTGGTCCTCGTTCGGCACCCGGCTGAATGGTGAGGAGGTTTGTTCCCATTGTTGAGAGTTCCTGACGGATACTCTGCTTTGAGCCTTGTCCGATAGCCATCATGATGATTACAGCACCCACACCGATGATGATACCGAGCATGCTCAGGAAAGAACGCATCTTGTTGTTCAAGACCGCCCTGATTGATACTTTAAAGAGGTTTAATATGTTCATCTCGTCATTTTGAGATTTTATGATTTATGATTTGATGATTTTTCCCATTTTCCATACTCCCCTCTCCTCGCGGGAGAGGGGTTGGGGGTGAGGCTTCTAATCGTCCTGTGGCTTTGGCAGGGCGGCGAGAGCCTCGGCTGCTGATTTGACATTATGGTTGATGGTATCCTCGCGAATCATTCCATCGCGCAGATTGATGTTGCGTGATGAATACTCGGCAATCTCCGGGTTGTGGGTCACGAAGATGATGGTGTGACCTTGCTTGTAGAGTTCCTGGAAGAGCACGAGCATCTCGAACGATGTTCGTGTGTCGAGGTTACCCGTTGCCTCATCGGCAAGAAGTACAGCAGGTTCGTTGACCAAAGCACGAGCGATTGCCACACGCTGCATCTGACCACCCGACATCTGGTTCGACTTATGATCCATACGGTCGGCAAGTCCTACGGCCGTTAGGGCTTTCTGTGCAGCCTCGCGACGCTGACGGGCATTGTATTTGCTGTTGTACATCAGTGGGAGTTCCACATTCTCGAGGGCTGTGGTCTTTGCCAGAAGGTTATAGTTCTGGAAGACGAAGCCAATCTTCTGGTTGCGCAGGTGGGCACGCTGATTCTTCGACATCTTACGCACAGAGACACCATCGAGATAGTATTCTCCGCTTGTAGGGGTGTCGAGGCATCCCAACTGATTCAGAAGGGTTGACTTGCCCGAACCAGATGTACCCTGAATTGTCACGAACTCGCCCTCGTAGATTTTGAACGACACACCACGCAGAGCCTTCACCGTCTCGGAGCCCACCTGGAAGTATCGCTTCACATTCTGGAGTTCAATGACAACCTTTCTATTATCTTGTTCCATAGAGTTCGCTACTTACTGTTTTGGGGCGGCGCCGCCGGCAGGAGCATCGCCCTGTTTCTTATCCTTCTTGTCGCTACCTGGACGCTTTGGCATGAATGGGTTGCTTGCCTGCTCACCACTTGCCTCCTCCTCAGCACCACCGCTGATTTCGAAACCAATCAGTACCTCTGTGCCTTCGGTCACACCGCTGACAATCTCGGTCAGTGTACCGTTGGTAACGCCTGTCTCAACAGCATGAGCCTTGAACACATTACCCTCCTTTGTCCAAACCTTGTTAGGAGCCTGAACATCCTCAACGGTTTCGCCCTCCTGAAGGAGAGCCTCGGTTGGAGTGAAGCGCAATGCCTTTACAGGAACAGTGAGTACATTGTTCTTCTCGAGAGTGTAGATGGTGACATTTGCTGTGAGGCCCGGTTTGAGTTTAAGGCTCTCGTTTGGTGCAGAGATGACAACCTCGTAAGTAACAACATTCGACTCTGTTGTAGCCTCCTGGCGCACCTGAGTGACCATACCGTCGAAGGTATCCTCTGGATAAGCATCAACAGTGAATGTGACACGCTGTCCTTCCACTACTCCACCTATATCAGCCTCATCGATATCGGCAATAACACGCATGTCGGTAAGGTCCTGAGCAATGATGAAGAGAGTAGGAGTTGTCATTGCAGAAGCAACTGTCTGTCCTTCCTCAACCTCCTTCGAGAGTACCACGCCATCGATAGGAGCAGTGATGGTAGCATAACCGAGGTTTGTCTTTGCCTTAGCCACACTCTGCTGGTTGATTCTCACCTGCTGCTGAGCCTGCTCGTAATTGAGTTTTGCATTCTCGTAGTCGTTGGCAGAGATAAGGCCCTTCTCGTAGAGAGTCTTATAACGGTTGTAATTTGCTGTCTGGTAGTTCAGTGAACTCTGAGCGTTGTTGAGGTTGCTCTGAGCCGAATTGAGTTCGCTGACAAGGTTTGTCTTGTCGAGTTCGGCAATGACCTGACCTTTCTTCACAACAGAGTTGTAGTCGACATAAATCTTGTCGATGATACCGCTCACCTGTGTACCGACCTCAACCTGAGTAACTGGTTCGATGGTACCGGTAGCAGTAATGCTTGTAGAGATTGTCTGAGAAGTCACCTTTGCGTTATTGTAGATGACCGTCTGCTCTTTGGCACAAGAGGCCATCAACACCCCCACGCCCAATAATAAGATATTTACCTTTTTCATATATATATGTTTTTTTCTTTTTTCCTTTTTAGACACCTCAACAACAGAAAACAATTTTCTTCGTTGAAGGAGTATAAAACATCCCTCCCTTTGGGAGGGCTTGGGTGGGCCGTTACAACGTAATCTCCTCCCCGTTATAGAACTTCAGCATCTGTATGCTGTAGATAGTTGTATATTTGCTCTCGAGGCGGCTCTGCTCTGCATTGAGAAGTGTTGTCTCGCCTGTTGAGAGTTCCTGGATGTTCTTCAATCCCTCCTTGAACTGTTCGCTGACAAGGTGGAAACTCTCCTCAGCACTCTTCACGCTGACCTGTGCCGAACGGAAACGAGCCTGATTGGTGTTGGCGTCGAGCCAGAAACCTTCGACAGTGCTCCACAGTTCCTTCTGCACATTCTGCAACTCCAGTTGCTGTTCCTCCTGCTGAATCTTTGCTCTGCGGATGCTGGTCTTTGTCTGACGCTGGTCGAAGATTGGTACACTGACATTCACTCCTACTCCACCGTTGAGATTGCCTTTCATCTGCTTGCCGAAACCATTGTTTGATGATGACATTGTAGATGTACCGATAGAACCGTTGACGCCAATTGTAGGCATATAACCAGCGCGGGCAATCTTCAACTGAAGGTCGCTTGACTCAATGCCCAACTGAGCGTTCTTCACTTCAGGGCGAACAAGAAGTGCGTTTGCATAAGTGTCGGCAGCCGAAGGGATTGTGGCAAGAGCCTCCTCGTCGCTCGATGCAGGAGTGACGATGTCGAACTCCTCAGGACCAGTCAGTTCAAGCAACTGCTTCAACTGGAGCTTATAGCGCGACACCTGTCCTTTGGTGTTAATGAGGTTGTAGTCGTCGGTAGCAGCCTGTGCCTCAAGCTGTGCGAGTTCGGCTTTTGAAATCTCACCCACCTCGTACATCGCCTGTCCGCGTTCATAGTTTTTCTTGCTTATGGCAGCCACCTCCTCGCAAACCTTCACGCCCTCTGTGCTATAGAGAATCTGTACATAGAGTTGGGTAATCTGCTCCTGGATGGAATTGGCTGTCTTCTGAACATTCAGATCGGCCTGCTGTTCAGCGATTTCGTTCTGTTTGATGGTGTTGGTGTTCTTTCCACCATTCCATACTGTCCAGTTGGCGTTGACACCATAACTGCCGTTGTAGGTAGTCTTATTGATTTTTGTATCGACATAGCCATTTGTCACGGTTGTACCACCTTCGTTGGCGAAAGGACGGTAGCTTGCCGATTGGCTTGTGGAGAATGACAATGAAGGCAGGAGTTGCGACTTCGACTGTTTCACATCCTCGCTTGATGACTCCTTCTGCAGGAGATTCTGCTGTAATTGGATGTTATGCTCCAATGCGTAGTTGATACACTCCTTCAGTGTCCACTGTTTCGACTGGGCAAAGGAAGAGAGTACTCCGAGCAAGAGCAATCCAAGAATGCTGATTTTTTTGTTCATGTTTAATACGTTATTATTGTTTCATCGACTTAATGGCGTAGGAAAAATACTTTTTTCAATCCATTCACGATAATATTGATAAAAAAAAGAACCCTTGGTTTAGCAAAACTGTTGCGAAATCAATAGTTTTTAATACCTTTCCCACCTTATTTGATAATAATTAACAATAAAAAATCCCTCCCTCGGGGATGAGGAAGGGATTTGCTATAGATGTGTTATTATTTCTTTTTCAAGGCGTTGCGCATGCAGTAGGCACCAAGGATGACAAACGGTACGCTGAGCAACTGACCCATGTTGAATATCATGCCAGACTCAAAGTCAACCTGGTCAACCTTCGTGTATTCGATGAAAAAACGGAAGGTGAAGATGAGGAAAATGCAAAGGCCGAAGTAGAATCCGCGACCAACATTCAACTTCCTGATCTTGTAGAAATACAATCCCACAAATAGGAAGCAGAAGTAGGCTATTGCCTCATACAACTGTCCCGGATGACGAGGCATCTGGTCAACACGCTCGAAGATAAACGCCCAAGGCACATCGGTAATCTTTCCGATAATCTCAGAGTTCATCAAGTTGCCAAGGCGGATGAAACAAGCTGTTATTGGTGTGGCAATGGCGATGTTGTCGAGAACATTCCACAAAGGCATCTTCATCTTGCGGCAGTAAACCCACAAGGCAATCATAAGACCCAATGTACCACCATGCGAAGCAAGGCCCTCGTAGCCGGTGAACTTCCATCCGCCACCCTCATGGAAGTGGATTGGAATGAGCATCTCGATGAAATGCTTGCCTGAGGTGAGGAAGTAGTCAGGTTGATAGAAGATGCAATGACCAAGGCGTGCACCAACGAGGATGCCGATGAAGCAATAGATGAACAGTGGTTCAAACTTCTCGTCAGCAATCTTCTGATCCTTATAAAGCCATTTCACCATGTAATATGCCCCAAGCAATCCAACAAGCCAGCAAAGCGAATACCAGCGAATGCTTAATGGACCAATTGAGAATGCCTCATACGAAGGATCCCAGACGATGTAATTTAATATTTCAATCATATCTTTTTCTTATTCATAACTCCCCTCTCTTTTAAGAGAGGGGTTGGGGGTGAGGCTTCTTACACATTAAATCTGAAGTGCATGATATCGCCATCCTGCACAACATATTCCTTACCCTCGACACCGAGTTTTCCGGCCTCCTTGATGGCAGCCTCCGACTTATACTGCAGATAATCCTCGTACTTGATGACCTCTGCACGGATGAAACCCTTCTCAAAGTCGGTGTGGATGACACCAGCACACTGAGGAGCCTTCCAACCACGCTTGTAAGTCCAAGCCTTCACCTCCATCTCACCAGCAGTGATGAATGTCTGGAGGTTAAGAAGAGCGTATGCCTTCTTGATGAGGCGGTTCACACCACTCTCCTCAAGACCCAACTCCTCAAGGAAGAGTTGCTTGTCCTCGTATGACTCAAATCCAGCGATGTCCTCTTCTGTCTTTGCCGCAACAATCATGCTTTCAGCACCCTCTTCAGCGGCAATAGCCTCAATCTTCTTTGTCCACTCGTTACCGTCCTTTGCAGCTGTCTCATCAACATTGCATACATAAAGTACAGGTTTGCTTGTGAGAAGGAAAAGGTTGCGAGCCACCTCCTGCTCATCCTTTGTGTCGAAAGTCACTGTACGAGCATTCTTACCAGCGTCGAGAGCAGCCTTGTAAGCCTCCATTACCGAAGCCTCAATCTTTGCGTCCTTGTTGCCCGCAGAAGCAGCCTTCTGAGTCTTTGCCAGACGCGACTCGATTGTCTCGAGGTCCTTCAACTGAAGTTCTGTATCAATGATTTCCTTATCGCGTATTGGGTCGATAGTACCATCAACATGAGTGATGTTCTCGTCCTCGAAACAACGAAGCACATGGATGATGGCGTCAGTTTCACGGATGTTGCCAAGGAACTTGTTTCCAAGGCCCTCGCCCTTAGATGCACCCTTCACAAGACCAGCGATATCGACAATCTCGCAAGTAGCAGGAACGATTCGTCCAGGGTGAACAATCTCAGCGAGTTTGGTGAGACGCTCATCTGGTACGGTGATGACGCCTACATTTGGTTCGATAGTACAAAAAGGGAAGTTCGCTGCCTGCGCCTTAGCCGAAGACAGACAATTAAAAAGAGTAGATTTGCCCACATTTGGCAATCCTACGATACCACATTTCAATGCCATTTATTTAGAATATTTTTTTTACACCTGAATTTAACGGAGTGCAAAATTACTAAGAATTTTCCGTAACTACAAATATTCATAAATATTTTATGAAAGTTTGGCAAGTCTTATTCTTCTGTATGCTGTTCGCGCAGTTGCTTTGGTGTCATGCCTAAATACTCCTTCACATATTTGCCGAAGAAAGATGTGTTAGGGAAACCAACCCTTACCGACACCTCTTTTATTGATAACGAGGTGTTTTTAAGGTAGTAAAGGATATCGGTGAGGGTATATTCGCGAATCCATTCCTGTGCCGTCTTGTCGGAGTATTTCTTGCAAAGGACGGTGAGATATTTCGGTGTGATACATAGTTTGTCGGCATAGTAATCCACTGTCTGGTGCTTAATCTCGGTGTTTTGCAGAAGATCCATGAAACGGGAAAACGCATTATCGGCATTTGCTTTCTCAGGCAAATTATTCTCACAATCAGTGGCAAGAGCGTTACAAAGGCCAAGTAAACCGAATTTCACCAGTTGCTGAACAATATCCTGACGGTAAGGAGCCCAGTTTTTTATTGCGTCATCCTTGGCATTTACACTCATGTTCAAAAGAGTATAGAAATGATAATAGTATTCCATATCACCTTTGGTCAGTTTTATCTTGTTCAGCTTGTTCACGATGACTGTCTTTGTCCACAACTGCATGTATTGACCAAGGATGTTACGAAGTCCATTGTTGGTGATAAAGATTAAGCCACATTCCAAATCGGGGCTTATCATTATCTGCTCTATTATCTGATTAGGACGACAGATGAAGAGTTCGTTTTCGCATACGGTGATAGTACCGTCTTGTGTCTTTGCCTCTATCCTACCCTTCTTACAGCAAGCCACAACATTCATCTTTATGAATATACTTTCAGGCTTGTTCAGCAGACGGATATTATCAATAATGAGAATGTCCTCGTCTTTGTAGTTGACATCAAATTCGTTCTTATCTTCATTGAGTTCGCAGAGAAAGTCGGAAATATTTGTGAGTTCTTTTTTTGCCATAGAAATTTTTGATATTTAAGTTTCACTTGTGCAAAATTTCCCTTCGTGAGATTTTGCTGGCGCTCAGCATAAAATAAGCGAATTAATTCGTTATTCTTCTGCTTCGCTTGTGCAAAATTGAACATAATTTTTGAGAAAACCATAGCAAAAAGGAAATATTTTATGTTCAATACCGGAACAATGGCGACAGTGAACATTATTTTTCCTTTTTTGAACATTAATCTTTGGCGAAAAAGAATGAATTTTGCAGCGGTTTTTGAAAAAAGAAGCAAAATTAATATTTGTAATATGCGTAAAAGAACATTATTTATTATTAGTATGACTGTGCTGATGTGCAGTTGTACCGGAACAAAAGAAAAGAAGGACACACAAAGTATCCAAGTAAAGACAACCACGGTGACTCATACTTTTGCTGCAAACGAAGTCACATACGCTGGAACTATTGAAGAAGAAAGCGGTGCTGATTTGAGTTTTGCAAGTGCAGGCACTATCAAATCGCTGAACATCCACGAAGGACAGAATGTCGCTGCGGGTCAGTTTCTCGGTGCTCTTGATGCAACAACCATGAACAATGGAGTTGTTATGGCAGAGGCAACTACAAAGCAGGCACAGGAGTCGCTCGCCCAGGCAGAAGATGCCTATGCCCGTATGAAGATGATGCATGACAATGGTTCGCTGCCAGAGATAAAATGGATTGAGATTCAGACACAAGTGAACCAAGCCCGCCAGATGCTGCGTCAGGCAGAAGCATCGGAGAAGATAGCACGCAAAGGTTCGACTGACACCCGCCTGACAGCACCATTCTCGGGATTCATCTCAAGGAAGAATTCGGAAGTAGGACAGAATGTTCTCCCAGGTCTTTCTGTGGCACGATTGGTAAGAATTGACAATGTGAAACTGGTGCTTTCTATTCCTGAAGACGAGATTTCGAAAGTAAGTATTGGACAAAAAGTTGCTTTCTCCGTATCATCACTCGGTGGAAGAAGTTTCATGGGCATCATTAAGGAAAAGGATATTGCCGCCGATCCAATCAGCCGTTCATATAAAGTGAAGGCTCTTGTAGCAAACGCAGATCATAGTCTGTTGCCTGGAATGGTATGCGATGCAAGTATCATCAGCAATGATGCCCAGAAGGCTATTGTGATTCCAGCAAATATTGTGCAGATAGATATCGATAATAATCCTTTTGTGTGGATTGCCCGAAACGGCAAGGCAGAGAAAGTGTTTGTCACCCTTGACAAGAATGTGGGTAATAATGTGATTGTAAGCACAGGTCTTTCGGATGGTATGAAAGTGATTACCGAAGGACAGCAGAAAGTGTATAATGGAGCAGAAATAAAAGAATAGTATCATGGAAAAAAGACGCAATTATGTAGAGTGGTCAATGCACTACCGCCATATAGTGATTCTCATCACTACCTGTATGGTGTTGTTTGGTGTGTTTGCCCTCACAAAAATGAACAAGAATGAATTCCCAAACTTCACCATTCGTCAGGGCGTTGTCATTGCCGCTTATCCGGGTGCATCGTCAGCAGAGATAGAGGAACAAGTGACAAAACCACTTGAGGATTATATCTTCACATATAAAGAGGTGAAGAAAGCAAAGACAAAGTCGTACTCGCGTAATGGGTTGAGCATTATTCAAGTTGAACTCAATGACGATATAAATGGCGCAGACAAGGATAATTTCTGGAGTCGTTTCAAACTGGGAGTGCAGACATTCAAGTCGTCATTGCCTTCGGGCGTTCTTGCACTGATGGTTCAGGACGATTTCGGTGATGCCTCATCATTGCTCATCACAATGGAAAGCAACGATAAAACCTATCGCGAACTCTCCGACTACATGGACGATTTGAAAGAACGCTTGCGTACAATAGAGAGTGTCGGTCGACTGAATGTCTATGGTGGTCAGCAGGAACAAATCAGTATTTATGTTGATTCAAAGAAACTGTCGCAGTATGGCGTCAGTCAGAATGTTGTATCAGCAGCATTATTGACAAAGGGTTTTACTACTACTGCCGGCACACATAAGACATCCGATTTTGAGGCCCCTATAAAGGTGGAGCGTTCAATGAATATGGTGAACGATGTGGAGCAAATGGTGGTTTACTCCTCCCCTACCGGTGAGGTTGTTCGTGTGAAGGATATTGCTCAGGTGAAGCGTGAATATGCCGAACCATCAAGTTTTGTCACAAACAATGGGAAGAAGTGCCTTGTGTTGAGTGTGGAAATAAAGAAAGGTCGCTCAATTACGGAAATGGGTTCTGATATACAGAAACAACTCGACGAGTTTAAGAAGACTATTCCTGAGGAAGTGACAATGTTCACTATAACCGATCAGAGTCAGGTTGTGGGCGATAGTGTTGTGGAATTCCTGAAGGAACTCCTCATTGCAGTCATAGCCGTGATTATTGTTGTCATTCTGCTTATGCCTATGCGAGTAGCACTTGTGGCAGCAAGTACTATTCCTATCACGATATTCATATCTCTCGGTTTGTTCTATGCTTTTGGTATTGAGTTGAACACAGTGACTTTGGCAGCACTTATCGTAACACTCGGAATGATTGTCGACAACTCTATTGTCATCATCGACAACTACGTTGAACTCCTTGCCGAAGGAATGAAACGCTGGGATGCCGCAATAAAGAGTGCCACACATTTCTTCAAGTCGATATTGATAGCAACACTTGCAATTTCAATCACCTTCTTCCCGTTCCTCTTGACCACAACAGGAATGTATCACGACTTCCTCCAGTACTTCCCTTGGTCAATAACAATGGTGCTGTTAGTGTCGCTTCTTGTGGCAGAATTGATTGTTCCATTCATGATGTTCTACTTCATCCGTAAACCATTGAACACAGCAGCAGAAGAAGAAGGCAACAAGAAATCGTCAGTACTCGATAGGATGCAAAGTATCTATGATAAGGTGATTGATGCATGTTTCCGTCATCCATATATTACTGTTACATCAGCCTTAGCAAGTGTTGTTCTTGGCGGTATCCTCATGGCATTACTTCCCCAAAGGATGATGCCACCGGCAGAACGCAATCAGTTTGCTGTGGAGATTTATCTTCCAACTGGAACTTCGCTTGACAAGACAGTGGCTATTGCCGATTCTCTTGAGCATATCTTGCGTAAGGACAATCGTGTGGTTTCTATTGCCTCATTCAAAGGTACTGCTTCTCCTCGCTTCCAGACTTCCTATGCCCCACAGTTTGGTGGAAAGAACTATGCCCAGTTCATCGTGAACACAAAGGGAAATAAGGAAACTGAAGAGGTGTTGGCCGACTATAGAATGAAATACACAAATGCCTTCCCTGGTGCTTATGTACGTTTCAAACAGCTTGCCTACAGTGGCGAAAGCAACTCTGTTGAGATTCGTATCTCGGGTAATGACTGGGCACGACTGAAGCAGACTGCAGACAGTATCACTACCCTCTTCCGTTCAGAACCTGAGCTTATCCTTGCCCGTAATGATATAAACGGACAGTTACTTACTACAAGCATTGATTTGAATGAGCAGAAAGCAAATCGCTTAGGTGTGACAAACGCAATGGTCGAACTTGCTGTTGCCTCACGCTATAATACCGGCGGAATACCAGTTACAACCATCTGGGATGGCGATTACGGCATTCCTGTGACATTGAAAAGCAACAAAGCCGACAATGCTACAGCAAATGATATTGCCAACGAACCTATTTCCGTTTTGGGAGGCTTGCGAACAGTTCCACTTCGCGATGTGGCAAACATATCTTCAAAGTGGGAAGATGGACAGATTTCTCACCTGAATGGTGTGCGTACAATAACCATCATGGCCGATGTTGTGGATGGAAAGAATGTGATGGAATTGACAAAGAAACTGCAGAAAGAAATCACCCCTGACAGACTTCCTGAAGGTATCTCAATGGAATGGGGAGGTGAATATGAGCAGGCAAACGAGTCAACACCTCAGATTATCAGCGGTCTTTTTATTGCTGTAGTGATAATCTTCTTCCTCATGCTTGCCCATTTCCGTAGAATCTCTACTGCAGTATTACTCCTTATGTCACTGTCCATGGTGTTGTTTGGAACTGCCATGGGTGTCTTTATACCAGGAGCTGATTTCTCAATGACCTGCTATCTTGGAGTTGTTTCGCTGATGGGAATCCTCGTGCGTAATGCTATAATAATGTACGACTATGCCGAGGAACTTCGCGAAAAGGACGGATTGACTGCCCATCAGGCAATACAGTTGAGTGCAAAGCGAAGAATGCGTCCGATTTTCCTCACTTCGGCAGCAGCTTCAATGGGTGTTTTGCCAATGGTAATTGCCGGTAGTGGCTTGTGGAGTCCTATGGGAAATGTGATTTTCTTCGGAACAATTATCACAATGGTATTGATACTTACTGTGCTGCCTGTGGCATATTGGCTTTTGATGAGTGGCAGTACAAAGCGTAGAAAGGAAAGTGTACAATTAGAAAACGAATAGAAATGAAACGAAATATATTATTATCTCTTATGCTGTCAGTGGCTGTTTTTGGCCACTCGCAGCAGATATTGACCCTTCAGCAATGCCGTGATATGGCCATTGCAAATAATATTGCTGTCCGTTCGTCAAACAACAGTATCGAACAGGCAAAGCAACAGCAGAAGGAGGCATTTACGAATTATTTCCCTCAGGTAAGTGCTACAGGAATGACATTCCGTTCAAACAAAGATATGGTAAATGTTGATCTGGGTGGTGGAATGGCTTTCAGTATGTTGGATAAAGGAACCTTTGCGGGTGTCACAGCTATTCAACCTGTGTTTGCCGGCGGTCAGATTGTCAATGGAAACAAACTTGCAAAAGTGGGCGTTGAAGTGAGTGAATTGCAGAGAGAGCAAACCGAGAAGGAAGTACTGCTGACCGTTGAGAAATACTATTGGCAGATTGTGTCGTTGAAGAATAAGCAGAAGACCGTGGAAAAAGTCAGTGAAATGCTCAATTCCATTGCCAAGGATGCCCAGGTGGCTGTTGATGCGGGTCTCTCTTTGAACAACGATTTGCTTCAGGTAAAGATAAAGCAGAATGAAGTTGAAAGCAACAGCATTAAACTCAATAATGGTCTTGCCCTCAGCAAGATGGTTTTGGCTCAATATATAGGACTTGATGAGAATGCAGATATTGATGTAGAAGGAGCTGCAGAAGAATTGCCAGAGTATCCTGTTTCACTGAAGCAAGATGCTAATTCTGCAGTAGAGAATACCCCAGAATATCATCTTCTGCAAAAGAATGTCCAAGCCACAAACCTACAGCACAAGATGGAGGTGGGAAAGAATCTGCCTACCGTAGGAATTGGTGCTGGATACAATTATAGTCGATTGATGGGAAAGGACAATGATTTTGGACTTGTCTTTGCTTCTGTTTCAGTACCTATCTCCAGTTGGTGGGGTGGTTCACACGCTATCAAGCGTAAGAAACTTGCCGCAGAAAATGCCAAGGCTCAGTTGGAAGACAACTCACAATTACTGAAAATCCGTATTCAAAAGAGTTGGAACGACCTTGACGATGCTTACAAGCAACTTCTCATTGCACAGAAATCAATTGAACAAAGTGAGGAGAATCTGCGTGTGAATCGTAATCAATACCAGTCGGGAACAATTAATATGTCTGACCTCCTGCAAGCAGAGACGCTCTATCAGGATTGTTGCGATAAGTACACAGATGCTTATTCACAATACCACATTAAAATAATCGAGTACAAGCAATCAATAGGAATATAAAACACGCTCATTGAAAAACACAAAAAAGGTGGGTTCTGCTTTTGCTTATGCATCAGCCGAACTCACCTATTAGTATTACAATAACTGTGCGATTATTTAGCGAATGTATATGTGTTCCAAGGAACGCTTGTCTGTGGAGTCGCATTCGAGCCGGCAGTAGCATTGTGGCCATTGCCCGTAGCATCGTAGAATGTAGCACCCTCGCCTTCGTTCATTGGCAGATAGAACACAAGGTTAGGATCCTTTGGATCGACCTCTGCATACATGTTATTGGCAATCTGAGCAGCAGTACGAGTGGTCTTCCACATACGAACCTGACACATCTCGCACTTATCCTTGAAATAAGTCTGGCCGGAGCAAACCATTGAAACACCGTCAACACCCTTGTTAAGTCCCGCCGCAGTACTAAGTTTTGCCACCTGCGAACCGTTCATATAGAGCAGTGAAGTACCACTTGCTGCATCATAGCTGATGGCGAAATGATACCATGTGTTTGCTGTAAGACCAGCATCGGCTGTAGGGTCGCCAGTATCAAACTGCGAACCCATAGTCTTTATCTGCAGGAAGTTGTATACATATTTGCTACCCTTTGCATAGACAAGGTCACCAAAACGGATGTAAAGTTCGTTATCGCCCGCTACATTGAAGATAGCCTGATTGTTTACAGAGAATCCACTCATCTTAACCCACCACTCAAGAGTGTAGTTAGGCAGAGATAGTCCCCATTTGTCCTTTGGTTCAAGACTCATGTTACTCTTGTAAGTGAACTGTGGGACAGCCTGACGAAGCGGTTTCTCAAGGAAAATGATGATATGCGACGAACTCTCTCCTTCTTCTATTCCGGCATTGTCGGCAACAACCTTTAAAGGAATGGCATATTTTACACCCTGAGGCGAGAAATCGGCAATGCTGATATCCACCGGCTCAGAACTGATAGAACCCGCCTTGATGCAAACAGAAGTGCTGAAAGAGAAGATGTCTGTACCAAGCACCTTGTAATCAGTCTCATTTGTGGCATTGTAGGCATTAAGATATGCCTCATCGAGCATTACGGTAGCCTTTACATCAGTTTCTGTAGCCTTGGCCAGACGAACTATTACAGAAGTGTTTGTTGTACCTTCGGTAAGAGTAACAGTCTTTGTTTTTGCCGATGAAGCCTCGCTGAAATAAAGGAGGTTGTCAATGGCACCTTTCTCGGCATCCTCGCAAGAAGAAAGGGCTATTACACTGATGGCAATAATGCTGAGTATTCTTGTTATTTTCATCTTATTCATCTGTTTCTTCTGTTACTGGATTATTCTGAACATATATACCCTTGCGTACTGTGGCGTAATCTGGTTTGCCTGGATAGTCATATTCAATATGATAAGCACCTTGTCCGGCATGTTCTATACCACACGCAGCCTTGTATTTAGATTGTTCCGCAAAACGATATTTCTTTGCAGCCTCCTCGAAAGTGGCAGTGATAATCGACTTCTTCATCACATTCTCAAATACATCAGGTTTGTGGGCTTGTACTCCATACTTGCCGGTGAAGAAGTTGTCGAGGCCTGTTCCAATGAGGTCGTAAGTCTGCCAAACGAGATAATCGAGGCTCAAGATGACATCCTCGTCCAATACATCATAGAACGAAAGCCAACCAGTACCGCCAGGGATGTCGCATACAAGCATTCTACCGGTTTTATTGAACTCAGAACGGAGAGTACGAAGGAACTCGTTTGCAACGGCCTTGTGCGAAGAATTCATGAGTGTTCCCCAGTCTTCTATATCGTAATCAAAGCCATCAATGTTATACTTTGCACATGTATCGGCAATAGCGAAGGCATATTTCTTTGCTGCCTCAATACACGAAGCCTCGTCCTTTGGATCAAAGCCCCAGAAAGCCTCCTTCACTTCGTCGGCATTTCCACCAGGAGTGATATTGTCGCCAATATCACCTGCACGCCAACAAAGGATGGCGCGTGAACCACGAGCCTGGAAATCTTTCAAGTCGGCCTGCTGAGCTTCTGTGAGGTTTCCCCAACAAAGCCAGAGACTTACAAAATCAACGCTGTCAGGCAAACCACAGAGGGAATACTGCATTGCTGCACCACTCTTTCCTGCCCAGTTGCCAAACCAACCGAACATCACCTTATGATCTGACTTATAATACTCTTTCAGCTGAGCCTTGTATTCTTCTGATACAGGTTCGAAATAGTCGTTAGGTTCAGCCTCCGTCCAATCGCTACAGGCACTAATTACAAACGCCTGCGAGAAAAACAGCAACAGAGCTATTGGAAATAATATCTTATTCTTCATATTTTTCACTTTTCACTTTAGTTTTTCTTTGCCCACCACAAATCAGTTCCTGCATCATCAGCACCACCAAGAAGGTTTACTGCAGCAGCAATATTGTCGGCGTTAGTGTTATATTCGTCCTGTGGGAAAGGAAGACGACGCATGCCTCTTTCGCTTGACACTACTCCACCGCTGAGATTATCTACAACAGGGAACAGTTTTGGATAACCCGTACGGCGGATATCAGCCCATGATTCCCAACCGCTTGGATAAGTAGCAATCCACTTTTGGGTGATGATTCGTTCAAGATTTGTCTCAAAGTTTGCAGCATCATCCCACTTTGGGCAGATGGTTGTCTGTGCCTTGATGCTGTTCTTCGACTTATAATGGTCGGTATAGTCGGCTGGAGTTTTTGTATTGGTGAGGTAACTTCCGATAGAAGCACCCTTTTCTTGCATAGAAGTTGTAATGCCAGCCTCATAAAGGTCTTTTGCTGATGCTCCCATGTTCCAACCGCGAAGAGCACCCTCTGCACGAAGGAAATACACCTCTGCAGCACTCATGACAAGGAGTTTGTCGCCCTCCCCTATTGCTGGTTCTGAGAATGTTTGATATTTGGCGAAGGTAGCTGCTGTCTGGTTGATTCCATTACGCACGCCTACATATCCTTTATCGCAAGCAATGGCGTATTTCTCAAGACGAGGGTCGGCATATCCATTGAGGAAAGAAGTCATAGAAGCACTGATACGGAACTCTCCCCCATTCCATGTGAAGGCGGCACGATAGAAAGGATTCATACCGTCATTGAACGATGAATAAGCAGCATCACTTGCTTCAGTCATCACACCACTTTCTACTGCCTCTTCTGCCTTCTTCTGGGCAAGAGCTGCATCTGCATTGACAATACGCATTGCCATTCGAAGTTTTAATGAATTGGCATACTTCAACCATTTGTCGAAGTTTCCACTATAGACATAGTCAAAATCGGCTAAAGTAGAGAAGTCGGCGCCAGATGCCAGTGCTGCAGAGATAGATGTTATTGCTTCGTCAAGATCGGTAAACATTGCGTTATACAAATCCTTTTCGCTGTCGTAGGCAACAGAATAGCTCTCGCCGTCAACCTTTGAATAAGGCATTGGACCATAGCAATCGCTGATTTTCATTGTTGCTGCTACACGGATTATCTGTGCCCAGGCATATACAACACCCTTCTTTCCTGTAGACGAGGATATCTTGAAGAAGTTGGTGTAAATCTGAGGCATAGTGGTTGTGAAAGGAATTCCGTACCATCCCTGACGAGGGTTGTAGGTATAGAAATTACCAGAGTTGCCCCAAGGGTTTATCATTGATGCATGCCCGCCATATTCAAGACCGACCATCTGGTCGATCATCTGCGAATTATTCTGCTGTCCTTGCACAATAGCAGGAAGCATATTCTTTATGAGCATGCCTGTTTCAACATTATCACCGAGCATATCCTCGGCTGTAGGGCCATATGGATTCTTGTTATACTCCTCAAAGTTTCCTGTGCAAGAGGATAAAAGAAGCCCCCCACCAACTCCCCCGAGGGGGAGAGTAAGAAGAATACTCTTTATGACGGTGTTCTTTATATTTGAATAAATTCTTTTCATATTAAATTGTTTTTTGCAAGACTATTAAACATCCCTCCTCCTTGGGAGGGCTTGGGTGGGCTTCTTTTAGAAGTTAACCTTTACATTGAAACCAATATTCCTTGTGCTTGGCTGCTGGAAATAATCAACTCCCTGGTAGAAGTTATTGCTCGTAGAAGAGGTGCTCTCTGGGTCGAATGGAGCCTTGCAATAGATGAGCCAGAGGTTCTTTCCTGTCAATCCAACGGTCATACCAAGTTTATTGTTGAACCATTTACGAGGTAGTGTGTAGTTGATGCTAATCTCGCTGAGGCGAACATTCGTAGCACTATATGTATAATAGGTGCCAATGGCCGATGAAATGGTCTCGTAATAGTTGCGTGCAGAAACAACTCCGTTGTTGATGGCAATACCACCGTTGTCGCGTGCTTCAGCAGAAGTCTTTGAAACGCCATATTTGTCGAGATATGCCTGTGTGTCACTAACAACAAGTCCGCCAAAACGGCCTGCAAAAGCAAAGTTCAAGTCAAGGTCTTTCCAACCTATAGAACCCGTCCAACCAAGATGGAATTTAGGCAGAACAGTACCGAGTTTCTTGTATTCAGTGGTTTCTATTTCTACATTTCCTGTACCTGGGTCAACCCAGATATATCCGTTTGGCGACTGACGCAGACGGAGGTTAGAGTAGATATCACCCATTGTTCCGCCTTCGGTCATACGAAGAACAGGACCACCACTCACACCAAGAGTACCCTTCGAGAGATATTCCATATCCTTGATTGTCTCGCCTGTTTCTGGGTTTACAGCACCGTTAGCAAGGCGAATAATCTTGTTCTTGTTCAGAGTGTATGTGAAGTTTGTGGCAACGCGAATAGGACCGAATTTGTCCTTGTAGCCAAGTGCCGCCTCAATACCTGTGTTCTGAATATTACCAGTCTGAACGATGTTGTTGCTATAGCCTGAAGAAGCTGAAGCATTCACATAGAATGTCTGGTTGAATGTGTTTGATTTATACCAAGTCAAATCAAGCGAGAGTCTGCTATTGAAGAACTTCGCATTCAAACCGAGTTCCCACGATTTTGTGTTCTCTGGTTTGAGGTCAGTATTATAATGAGTGCTTGGATACTCGTATGAGTTTGTCTGCTCGTTGTATCTATACTGCATAAGAGTCAAATAACGCGAAGGAGCACTTGCCACTTCTGCCCACGAGCCACGAACCTTAAGATAAGAAATTGGCTCTGGCATTTTAAACAACTCACTCAGCAGAACTGACAAACCAACTGATGGATAGAAGTAACTCTGCTTAGAGGTGTAAGCCAACTGCGAAGCCCAGTCGTTTCGTCCGGTAAGAGTGAGATAAGCGATATGGTTTACGCTGAATTCTGCACTCGCAAAAACACTCTGAATCTGGTCGTGCCAAGCACTCTCAGTTCGTTTTTCAGTGTTCTTGTTTACATTACCAATATGGTAGAAATTAGGGATTGTCTCAAGTCCACCACCATTGCCGAAATATGATTCCTGCTGGTCGTTGATTGATGCACCTATATTAGCATTAATGCTGTAGAAGTCATCGTGGAACGACTTTGATATATTTGCAATCACATCTCCGTAGAACGACTTGTCCTTCTGCTCTCCTCTGTGATAGTAACCCTTGTCACTTCCCTCTGTAAATGTGGCGTTTGTGCTTGCCGCACGCTCGTTTGTAGCAGTATAATTGCTATTGTCCACCTTCACTCGTCCAGCAATATTAATCCAGTCGGTAATGGTCCAGGTAAGTCCCGCATTAAGGATATAGCGGTTCTTGTTTGACTTATTGTTTATGCGATTCATTATCCAATAAGGATTCTGCATATCAAGTTCTGAACCGAATATTGCAGTAGGCCAATACTGAACATTGATATTTCGTGCTTCGTCATAGCGTTCGTAAGCCTGAACCTCCTGGAAACTCTCGCCTCGTGGGAAGAGATAAAGTGATGTGAGAGGGTTGAAATACTGACCACTTCCCACCATATTCTTATTATTCTGAATGATATACTGAGCACCCAAATCCAACTTCAACTTGTTATCTGCAAAGTTTGCTGTATTGCGGATAGAGAAATTATAACGATTGTAGGTGTTATTTGGCAGCAATCCGCTTGTGTTTGTTGTAGACAGGGAAGCGTATGTTTGGTTCTTGTCTGTACCAGTTGTGAAGGTAAATCCATTAAGTTCGGTCACACCTGTATTGAAGAACTGTGCTGGGTCATAAGTAGTAGGTGTGTCGAGTTTCTTTCCCCAACTGACATTCTCGCCCAAGGCATTGCCGTAAGTGTTCTGGAACTCAGGCATTTTGAGTGGCGAAGAGAATGTAGTAGAGTTGCTGTAAGTAATCTTCACCCTACCCGACTGGCCTTTCTTCGTAGTGATAAGAACAACACCGTTTGAGGCGGCAGCACCATATAAGGCTGCAGCAGAAGGACCTGTGAGGATACTCATTGACTCAATATCCTCAGGATTGATATCTGCAACGCTGTTTGTGCCTGGCTGATTGCTCATCGTACCACCCGACTCTGAACCCGAAGAAGTGTTGAACATTGGTACACCGTCAATAACATAAAGGGCATTATCGTCCTTTGTCAATGACTTCATACCACGCATAATAACACGAACAGCACCACCTTGTCCGGCTGATGAAGAATTGATTGTCACACCGGCAACTTTTCCCGTCAGCGAGTTCATGAAATTGGCATCACGTACATTTGTCAGTTCGTCACCTTTCAATTGTTGAACATTGTAAGAAAGTGCCTTCTGCTCTCGCTTGATACCAAGGGCAGTTACCACTACTTCGTTATCCACAATGACTTCTTCCATCATGGTTATAGTCATGTTCTGTTTGGCTAAAACAGTCTGTGTCTTATAACCAATGTAACTGATTGTCAGGCGTGAATCTTCTTTGCAATTGATAGAAAACTTACCTTCAGAATCGGTAACAGCACCAGTTTGTGTGCCCTCGACCATTACGGATGCTCCAATAAGTGGTTCTCCGTATTCGTCGATTACCGTACCAGTCATCGTCTTTTTCTGGTCTTGCAGTCTTTGTTCGGTGTTTGCTTTCTCGTTTTGCAAGGTTACATTATCGGCAAATGCACCTAAATTCAAAAAAGCAAACAGACAAAGGAGCAAGGTTGCTCTTTTTTGTCTAATCATACATTATATTATTATTGTTATAAGCAATTGTTAGTTCATTAATGTGCCTCAAGCCAGTTATCGCCCCAACCCGAATCAGCAATGAGCGGAACTCGCAGAGGATAAGCGTTTTGCATCTCCTCAAGTACGATAGCCTCTACCCTACTCTGCTCTTCCGGATAGACAGAGAAGTTCAATTCGTCGTGTACCTGAAGAATCATCTTCGAGCGAATGCCTTCGGCTTTGAATCGTTTGAAAATATTTACCATTGCCACCTTGATGATATCGGCCGCTGAACCCTGAATAGGTGCATTTATGGCATTTCGTTCAGCAAAACCGCGAACTGTGGCATTGCCCGAATTGATATCTGGCAGATAACGACGGCGGTGGAAGAATGTCTCTACATATCCTTTCTCTCTTGCCGCTTGTTTTGATTCTTCCATATAGTCGCGAACTCGTGGGAAAGTGAGGAAATAACCTTCCATCAGGGCTTTTGCCTCTGCTCTGTCAATCATAAGTCGCTCAGCAAGTCCCCACTGGCTAATACCATATATAATACCGAAGTTTGCTCGTTTCGCCTTTGTGCGCTCATCGCGAGTCACCTCTGTTATATCCTTATTATATACTTTTGCTGCTGTTGAGGCATGAACATCAAGTCCATTTTCAAAGGCATGAATCATGTTTTCATCTTGCGAAAGATGTGCCATCACACGAAGTTCAATCTGTGAATAGTCGGCTGAAAAGAACTTACAACCCGGTTCTGGAATGAATACCTTTCTGATTTCCTTGCCATCTTCTCCGCGAACTGGAATATTCTGGAGGTTAGGGTCACTTGAAGAGAGTCGTCCTGTGGCTGTTACTGCCTGATTGAACGAGGTGTGGATATGGCCTGTACGAGGGTTTACAAGAAGGGGTAGGGCATCAATATATGTGCCAATGAGTTTCTTTAATCCTCTGTAATCCAGTATCTTCTGTACAATCTCGTTCTTTCCGGCAAGTTTCTGCAATTCTTCCTCACTTGTCACGAATTGTCCCGTCTTTGTCTTCTTTGGTTTCTCCACAATCTTCATCTCACCAAACAATACATCGCCTACCTGACGAGGGGAGGAGATATTGAACGAATGCCCCGCAAGTTCATAGATTTCATGCTCAATTTCGTTCATTCGTGCTGTGAAAATTGTTGATGTTTCGCGCAGAGAGTCAGAGTCAATCATCACTCCATTATGCTCCATTTCAGCAAGCACATAGATAAGCGGCATCTCTACATTGTGGAACAATTCCTCTACACCTAATTCCTTAAGGCGTGGTTCAAGGACATTCTTCAATCTCAATGTGATATCTGCATCCTCTGCAGCATATTTATAAACAGCAGAAGGAGGGAGGTCGCGCATTGATTTCTGGTTTTTCCCCTTTGGTCCAATGAGCGAGTCAATATGGATGGTTTGGTAATTGAGCAATGTCTCTGCCATATAATCCATATTGTGATGCAATTCCGG
>DCIM01000069.1:0-31849 GCA_002316005.1 Prevotellaceae bacterium UBA1726
AGATGAACTGACGAGCAACAATCTCGTTACGGAAAGCCTTACCAATCTGTGCAATACCGAAAGGAATCTTCATACGACCGGTCTTCTGTACGTTGAGATAGTTTACGAAGATACCCTGAGCAGTCTCTGGACGGAGGTAAATAGTGCTTGCGCCCTCAGCGGCAGCACCCATCTCAGTCTTGAACATAAGGTTGAACTGACGAACATCTGTCCAGTTGCGTGTTCCTGAGATAGGGCAAACGATTTCCTCGTCGAGGATAATCTGCTTCATTCCATCAAGATCAATACCGCCAGGGGCATTCATCACATCCTGGAAACGCTTGTGGAGGGCATCACGCTTCTCAATAATCTCGAGCACCTTTGGTGAAGTTGCGCGATACTGAGCCTCATCAAAGTTCTCCTTGAAACGCTTGCGAGCCTTCTCAACTTCCTTCTCAACCTTCTCGTCATACTTTGCCATCTGGTCCTCAATAAGAACATCTGCACGATAGCGTTTCTTTGAATCGCGGTTGTCAATGAGTGGATCGTTGAAAGCGTCAACATGTCCTGAAGCCTTCCAGATTGTTGGGTGCATGAAAATAGCAGAATCAATACCTACGATGTTCTCATGAACGAGAACCATATACTGCCACCAGTACTGCTTAATATTGTTCTTGAGCTCTACACCATTCTGACCATAGTCATAAACAGCACCAAGGCCATCATAAATATCACTACTTGGGAACACGAAGCCATACTCTTTGCAGTGGCTAACGATTTTCTTGAAAACATCTTCTTGTTGTGCCATAATCTTTTATCTTTTTTGTTATTATTCGTACTTTTAATCCGGACAACAATAGGGAATGATAGAACTACCATCCCTACAAAAGAACCGGAAATTGTGGTGTGATTTTACAAATCACTTTGCAAAATTACTACAAAATGGCCGAATTGCCAAAATAATTAGGAATATTTATAATTAATATGGAATGGTATTGATTTTGTACACCTTTGAAACGCGTTTGTCATTTCAGTGGAATGAGGAGGTCATTTCAATGGAATGAGAAGGTCATTTCAGTGGAATGACAAACTACTTTACCAGTTGCTCGCAGAACTTGTTCTGCCAGAGGCGGGCATCGGCCACTGGAACCTCATTCTGAATCAATCCGAACAAGAGCAAATGACCATTCTTGCCTGTGACATATCCCGACAAAGAGGTTATTCCATCTTCACGGGTCAAAGTACCGGTTTTTGCCTGCACTTTTCCACGAATTGTCGGTTTCAGCATTCTGTCGTGTAAGGTTCCTGTCTGACCAGAAATTGGCAGACAACGACGCAACTCCTTGTAGATATATTCATGTCCGTAGGCATAATGGAGCATTCGAACGAGGAAACGAGGTGTAAGGCGGTCGTGAACACAAAGGCCGCTACCATCGTGAATCACGCTAACCGCATCAGGGTCGGCATTCAGTTCCTTACTGATGAAAGAGCGAAGATACTGAGTACCCGCCTCACGATGGTTCTGTCCATTGAGATACAATCCCGACAACGCAAAACTCAAGCATTCGGCATGTTCGTTAGAGGAATTCTGGAGTGCACGGAATATTGAGAGGTGCATTGGAGTAGATGTATTCTTCAGCAACTTTGCACCTTTTGGAACCTTTGCAACAACAAGTTGTGAGTCAGAAAAATTCACACCATGCGAACGCAAAGCATACTTCACTTCATTTATCATGCGTTGTTGGCCTCGATACAAGATGCCAAGCTTTCGCGTTTTGAGGTCGCCCATTGTCCAGTGTTCCTCGTGCTGCATTGGTTCGGTCATGGCCAAATCAAGATAGATTTTACCCGTTACACGATGTATGCCTTTTGCTTGAAATGCAGCAGCCAACTTTCGGAGAGAATCTGGATTAAACCAGGGGTCAAATGTAAACTTTAATCCAATATTACCTTCAACCGCATCACCTTTCATTTTCCCGTCCATATAAGCCCCACTCGTAAACTTATAGTTAGGACCGAGATGACGAATTGCAGCCAAGCAAGTGAGCATCTTCATGTTTGATGCTGGTCGCATAAGACTATCCGCCCTAAACTCATAGACCTCCTTATTGGCGGTTTCGTCATACACATAAAGGCCTAAAGTTCCAAGGCGGTTTGTGGCAGTGACGAAGGAGTCAAGGCGTTCAGCCAACGCCTCGTCTATCTCCAAGTCTTCAGGCTTTGGTGCCTTCTTTTCTGGAGTTTCGGTTTTTGCAAATATATTCTTCACAGACGACGCCACTTTCTTGTGTCCATCGCACTGAAAGAAAATGATTACTGCAAATAGCAGTAACCATCCGGATATCTTCTTTTTTGAGAGTCTTCTCGCCATTTTCGTTTGGTTTCTTTATGCAAATATACGAAAAAAAGGGGAATTAGCCGAATAAAAGGTGTTCATTTTTGTTTTTTTCGGTATTTTTGTTTAACTTTGTAGCAAATAAATTTACTACAATGAGCGACGAAACTAAAGACATCGAAGAAATCAACGAGAACATTGGCAACGAGGAACAAGAAGTTGCTAATGACGAGAACACACATTCCGACTACAAGCCTTCAAGCAGATTTGATGCATCAGCGGTGCACCATCTGAGTGGTATGTACCAGAGTTGGTTCCTGGATTATGCTTCTTACGTAATCCTTGAGCGTGCCGTACCTCATATTGAGGACGGTTTGAAACCTGTTCAGCGACGCATTCTCCACTCCATGAAGCGAATGGACGATGGTAGATATAATAAGGTGGCGAATATCGTAGGTCACACAATGCAGTTCCACCCTCACGGTGATGCTTCTATTGGCGATGCTCTCGTGCAGATGGGACAAAAGGACCTTCTTATCGACTGTCAGGGAAACTGGGGTAACATCCTCACTGGTGCTCGTGCTGCTGCCCCTCGATATATTGAGGCACGACTGACGAAGTTTGCTTTGGATGTTGTTTTCAACCCAAAGACAACCGACTGGCAACTCTCTTACGATGGCCGCAACAAGGAACCAATCACCCTTCCAGCGAAGTTTCCACTTTTGCTTGCTCAGGGTGCTGAGGGTATTGCTGTTGGTCTTTCGTCAAAGATTCTGCCTCACAACTTCAACGAACTCTGTGATGCTGCAATCAGTTATCTTCGTGGGGAGGATTTCGCGCTCTATCCTGACTTCCCTACCGGTGGTTCTATTGATGTCTCAAAGTATAACGGCGGACAGCGTGGCGGTTCGCTGAAGGTTCGTGCTAAGATAGAAAAACTCGACAACAAGACTCTCGTTATCCGCGAGATTCCTTTCTCAAAGACTGCCGAAACGCTCATCGACTCAATTCTCAAGGCTATTGAGAAGGGCAAAATCAAGGCCAAGAAGGTGGAGGATTTGACTGCCGCTCAGGTGGAGATTCAGATTCATCTCGCCCCTGGCGTTTCGTCGGACAAGACTATTGATGCTCTCTACGCTTTCTCTGATTGCGAGATTAACCTGAGTCCTAACTGCTGCGTCATTGAGGACAACAAGCCATGTTTCCTCACTGTCAATGATGTCTTGCGTCACTCAGCAGATCGTACTCTCGGACTTCTCCGCAAGGAACTTGAGATTCGCAAGGCGGAACTCCTTGAACAGTTGTTCTTTGCTTCGCTTGAACAGATTTTCATTGAAGAGCGCATTTATAAGGAGCGCCGATTCGAGCAGGCTCCTGACATGGACACGGCTATCGCTTTTGTTGATGAGAAGTTGACCCCATTTAAACCTTCGTTCATTCGCGAGGTTACTCGTGATGACATTCTCCGCCTTATGGAGATTAAGATGCAGCGAATCCTCAAGTTCAATAAGGACAAGAACGAGGAACTCATTGCAAAGATTAAGAAGGAGCTCAAGGGTATTGAGCATGACTTGAAGCACATGACTGATGTGACAATCAGTTGGTTTGAGTTCATCAAGAACAAATATGGTGCTGAGCACCCACGCCTCACAGAAATACGCAACTTCGACACCATTGAGGCTGCAAAGGTTGTTGAGGCAAACGAAAAACTCTACATCAACCGCCAGGAGGGATTCATCGGTACAGGTTTGAAGAAAGACGAGTATGTCTGCAACTGTTCGGATATTGATGATATCATCATCTTCTACAAGGACGGTAAATACAAGGTTATCCGTGTTGCCGACAAGATTTTCGTAGGAAAGAATGTGATGCATGTGCAAGTGTTCAAGAAGAACGACCAACGCACCATCTACAATGCCATCTATCGCAATGGAAAGTTGGGATATTACTACATCAAGCGTTTCAATGTGACATCAATGACTCGCGACAAGGAATACGACCTCACTCAAGGTGCACCAGGTTCGCGCGTGCTCTATTTCTCTGCCAATCCTAATGGCGAAGCTGAGATTGTGAAGGTTACGCTTGAGCCAAATCCAAAGCTTCGTAAGATTTTCATGGATTATGACTTCACAGATGTAATGATTAAGGGGCGTGCTTCGAAGGGCAACCTACTGACGAAGTTCACTGTCCACAGAATCAGCATGAAGAGTCAAGGTCGTTCAACTCTGGGCGGACGAAATGTATGGTATGATCCTGATGTAAACCGCATCAACTACGACGGCAATGGTCGTCTGTTGGGTGAGTTCAAGGAAGACGACCAGATTCTCGTTGTGCTCAAGAATGGCGAGTATTATCTCACCAACTATGATGTGAATAACCACTATGACGACAACATTCTGCGCATTGAGAAGTTTGATGACATGAAGGTGTGGAGTGCCGTTGTTTATGATGATGACAACCAGGGCTTTGCGTATCTGAAGCGTTTCCAGATGGAGGCTTCAAAGAAGCGACAGAGTTTCATAGGCGAAAATCCAAAGAATGAACTTGTACTTCTCACCGATCAAGTGTATCCTCTTATCAAAGTTACCTTTGGTGGTGATGATGCTTTCCGCGAGGCCATGGAGATTGATGTTGAGCAGTTTATTGGCATTAAGGGATTCAAGGCAAAAGGCAAGCGTATTGCCACATGGACAATAGAGAAGATTGAGGAACTCCAACCAACTCGTTTTCCAGAACCTCCAGAAGGTAATGACGGCGATGATGAAGAAGACGAAAACGAAGAAGGCAACGACGGAGATGGTGAGAATCCTACTCCTGACAACGATGCTGTAGAGATTGCAGAAACAGCTACCACAGAGGAGACTCCAGTGGAAGATGCTACTTCTGAAGATGTTCCTACAGAGACAATAGAGGAGAAGGCTGAAAAACCGAAGAAGGCAACTCGCAAGAAAAAGGCAGAGCCAAAGGACGAAGAACCTGCAAAGGAAGATGCTCCTAAGGATGAAGCACCAGTTGAAGACGCTCTGGGAGAGGAACCTTCCGCAAATAATGTTTTCGAGTTCAAAGTTGACGACGACGGACAGTTCAGTTTGTTCTAATTGATATGAGACGATTATTCCTTTTGTTAATGTTCCTACCTTTCATGGGCTTTGCTCAGGAATGGGTTTGCATTGACAGCATCTCAGGAACTGTTTATGCTCCTACTGAGAAGGTAAACCTTTTCAGCATAGGATACAATTCTCTGCTCGACACTTATCTTTCGCCCGAACACTACTCGGGCTTTGAACTGCGATATATCCGAGAGGAGACAAAGAACACTTCATATGTATTGTCTCACACATGGACTATGCAGGGGATGGTTTCTGACACCGAACCACGTTCTGAAAAAGCCTCTGACCTTTCTGCAATGGCCAATCTGAGTTTCGGAATGCACTATCACTTCCGTAATATTACCAATCTCGATATTGCCTTTGGAGGCCAAGCGGAGTTGTTTGCTGGTGGTACTTACAATACTCGAAACGGCAACAATCCGGCTCAGTTGCATGCGGGATTTGATATTGCGCCATCAGTTCGTGCCGCTTACGGCTTCCGTCTTTTCCGAAAAGACATGCAATTGAAATATGTTGCGTCACTGCCCCTTGTCGGCATTCAGTTCTCTCCGGCTTACGGGCAATCGTATTATGAAATCTTCTCGGAGGGCAACTACGACCATAACATCTGTTTCTGCTCACCTGCAAACGCCTTGTCTTATACTCAAAGACTGACCTTGGATATTCCTTTCAAGCGTTTCGCTCTCACCTTTGGCTATTTAGGCGACTATCGTCAGGCAGAGATGAATTCTCTCAAGAAACATTATTTCACTCACTCATTCGTAATAGGTTGGACACTATGAAAAAGGTATTGATTCTTTTAGCAACCATATTTCAGCTATCAGTACTGATGCTTTTCACCTCTTGTGTTGATGAGGAGGAATATGCCGACAACAACTCGGGCAACTTCGAGGCATTGTGGAAGGTGATGGACGAGCATTATTGTTTCTTTGACGAGAAGCAGAAGGAACTCGGTGTCGACTGGAATGAGATACACTCGCGTTATGCAAAGCAGGTCGTTGGGGCAAACACCGAACAGTTGTTTGAGGTGTTCACGAAGATGATTGGCGAACTCAAAGATGGTCATGTCAATCTTTATTCGGGCTTTGACACTGGTCGCAACTGGTCGTGGAAGGAGAACTATCCATCCAACTTCTCCGACACCTTATATAATAAGTATATGGGGACCGACTATCGCATCGCTTCGGGCATCTACTACAGAATTCTCGACGATAACATCGGTTATATGCGCTTTCCTTCGTTCAATGCAGATCCTGGCAATGGCAATCTTGACGATGTGCTCTATTACTTCATTGCGTGTCGTAGTCTTATCATCGACATTCGCAACAATGGTGGCGGAATGCTAACCGTTGCAGAGAAGCTGGCAAGTCGCTTCACCAACGAAGAGTTACTTGTGGGATATATGCAGCATAAGTCAGGCAAGGGCCACAACGATTTCTCTGAGCGTGAGAAACAAACACTCAAACCGAGTTCCAACATACGTTGGCAGAAGCAGGTATTCCTTCTTACCAACCGTGGAGTATTTTCTGCTGCCAACGAATTCGTAAAATATATGAAGGAATGTCCAAATGTCACTGTCATCGGAGACCATACAGGCGGTGGTGCAGGCATGCCTTTCTCAAGCGAATTGCCAAATGGCTGGGGAGTTCGTTTCTCTGCTTGTCCTATGTTCGACAAAGATGGCGTCTCTACAGAAAGTGGCATTGACCCGGACATATACTGTTCGCTTACCGATGAGGACATACTTCGTGGCGTCGATACAATAATCGAAAAGGCGCGTTCTCTAACTAAATAATAATGCGTAGATTCTTCCTTATTATATTTTTCCTGCGTCTCATTGCCACAGTAGGCTTTGCACAGAAGGACTCCCTGCTCATTGATTGGGAGTTCTCGCGCGATAGTGTCTCGTGGCAGATGGTCAACATACCTCATTCGTGCAACGCTCTTGATGGTCATTCTGCACGCTACTATCGAGGAAGGACTTATTACAACAAGATTCTAACAATCGACAAGGCAGATGTCAAGCGTCCTACATTTCTCCTTTTTGAGGGTGCCGCACAACAGGCAACAATCTTTCTCAACGACCTGAAAGTTACTCATCACTATGGTGGTTACACTGCCTTCCCAGTTGAACTGACGGGAAAACTGAAGGTAGGCGAGAATCTTGTCAGTGTGGTTTGCGACAATTGCGAGGATAAGAATCTTATCCCTGTGTCATCGGATTTCAACAAGAACAATGGTCTTCACAACCCCGTTCATCTCCTTCAAATGAACGACCTCTATCTTGACCCTCTTGCTCATGGTCCCTACAGAATGAAAGCGTTCAGCCGTCATCTGGCTGATGGCGAACAACTGATAATCCAAACAGATGTGCGTTGCCGGAAGAAAAGTAGAAAGGTAGATTTTGAATACCGTCTAAAGGACCACGAAGGCAACATCGTAATGCAGCGAATCTACGAGATGCTTGTAAAAGAGGGAGAACGAACCTGTTCTACCTGCGAAATGTTCATAGAGAATGCCCATCTTTGGGATGGCGTCAACGATCCGTATCTCTACACAATAGAAATAGATTTGAAGAGTGGTGGCATTCTCCTTGACCACACAGAGTCACGATTCGGTTTCCGCTATTTTGAGATGACTCCCGACCGCGGGTTCTTCCTCAACGGTAATCCCTACCCTCTTCGCGGTGTCTGTATACACCAGGATATGGACGAGAGAGCTTCGGCAATGACAAAGGCCGACTATGACAATGATTATTCAATAATCCACGAGTTAGGGGCAAACTTCGTCCGACTGGCACATTATCCACATAACGACTACGCCTTCCAATTGTGCGACTCGCTCGGTATCATCGTTCAGACGGAGATTCCATGGGTTAATGTGTGCGGCAAGAAGGCATCTTCGCTTTATTTCCATAACATCCAGAATATGGCGAATGAGATGGTGGTAAATCTCTTCAACCATCCAAGCATTGTCTTCTGGGGGCTTTGGAATGAACTTGACACATGGGGCAACAACGACAAGTTACAAGGACCTATCGACTTTGACAGAGTGAAGGAACAGACACGCAATGCCTACGATGTGATTCGGTATAATGACAAGCAGCGATTCATAGGCGTTACTGATTGTAGCGTTCTTCGCAATGAGGGTTACCCAGAACTTAAAGCCAACTATTTCTCGGAGAATCGCTATAACGGTTGGTATTATAATACCGGTACAAAAGATGGATTCCTTAAGTTTTCTGATGACATGAACGAAGTTCACGACAAGGCTCCGTCACATATTGTCAATGTAGGTGAATATGGTGCAGGAATCAATCCTTTCTGTCATACCACTGATACCACAGCATTGTTCGACCGCTCAGACGACAGCAAACACTACGAGGAATACGGCAATCTCATGCATGAGAGTCACTGGCAGCAGATTTGCCAAATGCCATGGCTAAACTTCACATCAGCATGGGTGATGTTCGACTTCCCTGTTGCAAATCGTCAGGAAGGATATATGGATTCCGATGACGGTGTGAATTTCAAGGCAAACAACTATCGCAAGTACATTAATGACAAGGGTCTCGTTACACGCAACCGCCTTATAAAGAAAGATGTATTCTATCTATACAAAGCTGCATGGAACAAAAACGAGACAACCGTCCACATCACAAGCAAGCGTCTCCACAAATGGCCTCATGGGCAGAAAGTAGGCGTGAAAGTATACAGTAACGCCCAATCGCTCAACCTCTATCAAAACGGAGAACTAAAAGAAACACTCAACTCTTCCGGCGAGGTGTCGGGGGTGATATGGCAATTCAAACCGCTACGCCTACAAAGTGAAAAGGATATCTTCCGCGTTGTTGCAGATGATGGCACTGAGGATGAATGGCAGATTATTAGAGAATAAGGAAATAAAATGAATTTGATAAAACTCCTACAGAAGATTGCGCCTTATGTGCGACCATACAAATGGCTCGTGGTGGCGACATTGATACTAACACTCATCGGTTCGTTTATCGCGCAGATTAATGCCATCGTACTTGATCGTACAGTTGATGCTATCAACGACCTTGTGAAACCGGAAGGTTTTGCATGGAAAGAGGCGGTTAACATCCTCACCATCATCAGCATTGTCTTGTTGGGTAAGGAAGTGTTGGCAGCACTGATACGCTATGCACAGAATTTCTTTGGTGAACGAATGAGAATATTCGTGAGCAAAGATCTCTCGCAGGCAGTCGTTGACCATATTCTGTCTTATCGAATGGCGTTCTTCAGTCGTAGTGGCAATGAGACGGGCAAACTCCAGACACGAATCGACCAAGGTGTGGGAAGTCTTTCTTCAACGGTACAAAGTATCTTTATCGACCTTCTCCCTCTCTTCACCAGTGCCATTCTCGCATTGATCTTGATGTTTGCGGCGAATGTGTATGTTGGATTGACAGCATTGTTTATCGTACCAATATACATATGGATTACCATCCGTCAGGCGCGTCGCCTGAAAGGATGGCGGCACAATATGCGTGAGTTCCGCGAGATGAAGAGCAATGGTGTGGTTAGCATCATTGAGAGCATCAATGTCATCAAGTCATTCAACCGCGAACCGATTGAGAGTCAGAAGCAATGGGATCTCCAGACAAAATTCACCGACAACCAGATGCTTGTGCGCAAGACATCATTCTATTTTGATGGCGTGAAGAGTTTTGTACAGCAGGTGGGAACGGTACTTATCATCATCTTAACGGCTTATCTCGTACTGATTCAGTATCCGGGCATGACAATCGGTAAAATCATGTATCATGTCATGCTCTTTGCCAATGTCACTGCACCAATCACGCAGTTGCAGCGCATCTTCGATTCACTAAACGATGCTCTCATCTATGCAGAGGGATTCTTCGATATCCTTGAGGCGAAGGACGAGACTGAATCATCGGGTTCTTATCGCCCAGAGAAGATAAAGGGCGAGTTTGAGATTAAGAATGTTGATTTCACTTATCCTAACGGCACTAAGGCTCTTCACAATATTAACATGACCGTAGGCAGCGGAAGAATAACTGCGTTCGTAGGTTTGTCTGGCGCAGGAAAGAGTACCATTGTCAACCTTCTGGATAAGTTCTACGAGCCTGATTGTGGTAGCATCACACTTGATGGTGTTGACCTAAAGGATTACGACACTCAGTTCCTTCGCGAAAACATAGGATTGGTATTACAGAAGAACCACATCTTCTCGGGTAGCATTGAGGAGAATATACGCTATGGCAAACCTGATGCCACCGACGAGGAGGTAATTGATGCAGCAAAGAAGGCGTACATATACGAACAAATTATGAAGTTGCCTGAAGGAATGCAGACGAAGGCCACAGCACTCTCTGGCGGTCAGCAACAACGCATAGCCATTGCTCGAATGTTTCTCAAGAACCCTCCAATCATCTTCCTCGACGAACCGACCGCAAGTCTTGATGCCATTGCCACAGAGCAGATAAAGGCAAGTATTGACGCCATAAAGCGCGATCGAACCGTAATAATCATCAGTCATAGCATCTCACAGATTATTGATAGCGATATCGTGTATGCGTTGAAGGATGGTCGGGTGGAACAATGTGGAGAACCTGATGAACTATATAAGAAAGGTGGTGTCTACAAGGACATAGTCGATGCCTCTGCCCGTAGTCTAAATATTGATAAACTCGCCCATACCCTCGACCCGAATGGGGATGGGAAACTGTTTGATTAGGTAGGCTATCTGGCAAAAAAAGAGAACCCCAGAGGGATTCTCAATGGTGCGCCCGATAGGACTCGAACCTACACATCGCAAGACACCAGATCCTAAGTCTGGCGCGTCTACCAATTTCGCCACGAGCGCAGGAATCAAAAGATTTGAATGCAAAATTACGCAAAATAACTGAATTAGCAAAATTTATGAAGAAATTTTTAATCTCACTGACACTTCTTTGTGGAGTATGTCTTAATGCTTCTGCACAGAAACTGACAGATTTGGTAAACCCTTTCCTCGGTACTGCCACACTGTGGGATGAAGCAGACCTTCACTATGAACGCCATCGCAAGGCGCGTACATGGGGTGCAGAAACATTCCCCGGAGCAAGTGTGCCAAATGCCATGGTGCAGCTGTCGCCAGTGACAATGTACCACTCGGGGGCAGGCTATCAGTATGAGGATTCAACAATATGCGGTTTCACGCATACGAACAAAGGACATTGGAATCTATTGCATGTGCCTTTCATGCCTGTGTCTGGGAAAAATGTCAATATCGAAAACTTCGCTTCGCGTTTCTCACATGCTAACGAGGAGGCTCACCCTGGATATTATCGTGTTCATCTTGATGACTATGACATTGATGTAGAACTGACTTCCACCCTTCGCTGCGCATTCCATCGCTACACTTTCAACCGAGGTCGCCATCATCAAGTCATTGCCGATCTCGCGCGTAGTAATAATGAGGTACGCGCGTGGGAGATAGAGGAAGCTGGCGATAATGCCTTCAAAGGATCGCAGACAACAAGCGAAGGACGCATCTTCTTCTATGGCACGACAAATGCAAAAATAAGCAATATCGATATTCAGAAGAATGACAAGAGGGGAATTGCTATCATCAACTTCAAACCTGGTGGCAAAAAGGTTGAGATGAAGGTGGGATTCTCGTTTGTTTCCGTTGAAGGAGCGAAGGCAAACCTCATGGCGGAAATTGCAGAACAGTCGTTTGAACAGATACGCAAGTCTGCAGATGACAAATGGGAGTTGATGCTGTCAAAGATAAAAGTTGAAGGTGGCACCGAGCGTAAACAACGCCTTTTCTATTCGTGCCTCTACCGCTCATTACTATGGCCGGCACTTCGCAGTGATGTCAATGGCGACTACACCGATGCTCGCGGAAATATCGTGAACAATGGATTCCACTATTACACCGACCCTTCCTTTTGGGACGACCATCGCAACAAACTCGTACTCCTTGAATTGCTTCAGCCAGAGGTGACCATCGACATCATCAAATCGTGCATTGATCGCGGCGAGAAGCGTCGCGGATATATGCCTACATTCTTCCATGGCGACCACGCCTCGACATTCATCTCGGGCAGTTGGCTTCGTGGGTTGAGAGACTTCGACCTCAATCGTGCCTATAAACTCTTGCTGAAGAATGCTACAGTACCGGGACGTGGAGGGCGTCCTTACCTTGACGAATACCTGAAGCAGAGATGGATTGCAGATGTTGATATTCCTGGAATTAAGTATTTCAATGAGCACAAAGGTGCTGTGACAAAGGTTTTGGAGTATTCATACGATGACTACGCTGTGGCACTTGTAGCAAAAATTCTTGGCGACAAAAAGAATGAGGAGATGCTTCTTGAGCATTCAAAAAACTATAAGAATATGTTCGACCGCGAAACGGGTTTCTATCGTGGGCGCAACGACAAAGGAGAGTGGATAAAGGAATTTGACCCTTACTATCCTTACTTCCAGCATATGTATCGCGAGTCGAATGCATGGAACAATCTCTTTTATGCACCTCACGATATTGAGGGTATGATGAATCTCTACAAGGTGGGCTCTATCTCACTGCCAAATGGCGAGGGAACCATACAAGGCAATGAGAAACAGATTGTAGAGCAACTGCTTGATAAAATGTTCCGCGACCCTTGGCGTGGTTACGAAGTGGAGAACCTTACCGGCTTCATCGGCAACTACTGTCACGGCAACCAACCTGGTCATTCCATTCCTTATGTCTATTATTTCTGCGACAAGCAAGAGAAGAGTCAGGCCATCCTCGACTCGCTCATGAACAACTATTATGACATGGGACGCGACCACCTTGCTTTGGCCGGAATGGACGATGCCGGCGAGATGTCGTCATGGTTTGTTTTCAACGCCATGGGCATCTACACCTATTCGCCAGCCGATGCTGATTATCTGGTCACGGTACCGCTCTTCGACAAGATAACCTTCAACACTCCTGCGCGTCATTTCAGCATAGAAAAACGAGGCAACGGACGCAAAATCACATCCATCACCTCGGGTGGCAAGGAAATCAGCGGTTGGTTTGTCAACGATGCCGACTTCCGCAGTTCCAAAAACCTCGTGATTACTACAAGGTAACGAGATTAATAATTTTCATCACAGCAAGTGATATGTCCTGATAGCGCTCTACGGCTTCGAAGTTTCGAGTTTCGTAGAGCGTTCTTATTCTGTCAAATTCGTGCGCCAAGCGATGGGCGAAGAAATTCAGGTCGTATTCCTTCGTCACCACTTCACCTTCCTCTGAGCGAGTTGTCACGGAGAACGACTTCAAAACACTCACCGGCCCATCCACACGGATTATGCCCTTATCGCCCTGAATCTGCCCGTAAGGGTGACCGAAGCAATCCTTTCCTGCCGAACAGACACACTCGAAATCATCATAGTGCATCAGCAGTATGCCAGAAGTATCTACACCATTGAAACCACGGTTCGCATGATATTCCACACTCAAAGGTTCACCAAACAAAGCCACGGCGAAGTTGATATTATAGACATTAAGGTCGCGCAATGCCCCTCCGCCACATTCCGGGTCGAAGGCTGGTGCTACATCCTCGCGGAGGTATCGCTCATAGCGACTTGAATACTGCGAATAGTCACATTCCACCAGTCTTATTCGTCCTATGTTCTCTGCTGCCTCTTTTATTGCTTTCATGTTAGGCATGTGTAGCAGCGACACCGCCTCAATGAGCATCAGTTCTCGTTCGCGAGCCATATCAACCAATGTCTGCGCCTCCTCAAGGGTCATGCAGATAGGTTTCTCTATGATGACATTCCTTCCTGCCTCCAAAGCTTTCAGGGCATAGTCGTAGTGGGCAGTGTTCACATTGGCGATATACACAAAGTCGGAGTTATCTTCGCGAAGCAGTTCGTCGTAGTCGGTGTAGAGATTCGGAATAGAATATTCGTAGGCGAGTTGTCGTGCGCGTCTGATGTCGCTGTGAGCGAAAATCGACTGTGGTGTGATATCCTGCAGATGAGCGGCGAGCATCTTCAGCACCTCCCCCACTATCATTCCGCTACCTATTACGCTGATTGTCATAATGATGAGTTTTTGATTTTCTTCTGCAAATATAATCAAAAAAAATATCATTTTGTCATTATGTCTAAAAATTGTTTTCGGTTGTTTTCTGTTGTTTAGCCCTTTAGGGCGCCCCAAAAGCCCCTCTTCTTTACATTTTGCAATTAATTATTCAAAATTCTTGCGATTTTCTTTGGCAGTTTCACTAAAAACACCTATATTTGCACCACCTAAATGACAAATTGTAAACTACAAACCTAAAAAATAAAGCTATGAATGTAAATAACATCATGCAGCAGCTGGAGCAGAAGCATCCAGGTGAGCTTGAATTCCTTCAGGCAGTTCGCGAAGTTCTTCTCTCTGTAGAAGAAGTGTACAACCAGCATCCAGAGTTCGAGAAGGCAAAACTCATTGAGCGTCTTGTTGAACCAGAGCGTATCATCACCTTCCGTGTGCCATGGGTTGACGACAAGGGTGAGGTACAGGTAAACATCGGCTATCGCGTACAGTTCAACTCTGCTATTGGTCCTTACAAAGGCGGACTTCGTTTCCACGCTTCAGTAAACCTCTCAATACTCAAGTTCCTCGGTTTCGAGCAGACATTCAAGAATGCCCTCACAACATTGCCAATGGGCGGTGGTAAGGGTGGTTCCGACTTCTCTCCTCGTGGCAAGAGTGATGCTGAAATCATGCGTTTCTGTCAGGCATTCATGACAGAGCTGTATCGTCATATCGGTCCTGACGAGGATGTACCAGCAGGCGATATCGGTGTTGGCACACGCGAAATCGGTTATCTCTTCGGAATGTACAAGAAACTCACTCATCAGTTCCAGGGCGTGCTCACAGGTAAGGGCCTTGAGTGGGGTGGTTCACGCATCCGTCCAGAGGCAACAGGTTATGGCGCACTCTACTTCGTTGATCAGATGGCAAAGACTCACGGCATCGACCTCAAGGGCAAGACTATCGCTATCTCTGGTTTCGGTAATGTGGCATGGGGTGCAGCAAAGAAGGCAACAGAACTTGGTGCAAAGGTTGTAACTATCTCTGGTCCTGACGGTTACATCTACGACCCAACAGGTATTGAGGGCGAGAAGATTGAGTATCTGCTCGAACTCCGTGCTTCAGGCAACGACATCTGCTCTCCTTACGCAGAGGAATTCCCAGAGGCAACATTCTATGCTGGCAAGCGTCCTTGGGAGCAGAAGGTAGACATCGCTCTTCCTTGCGCTACACAGAATGAGGTTTCAGGTGAGGATGCTGACAACCTTATCAAGAATGGCACTCTCCTCGTTGCTGAGGTTTCGAACATGGGTTGCACAGCCGAGGCTGTTGACAAGTTCATTGAGGCAAAGATGATCTTCGCTCCTGGTAAGGCAGTAAATGCTGGTGGTGTAGCAACTTCTGGTCTTGAGATGACACAGAACTCAGAGCGTATCGGTTGGACAAACGAGGAAGTTGATGCTAAGCTCCATCAGATTATGTACGGCATCCACGAGGCATGCGAGCAGTACGGTCGTCAGGCTGACGGTTATGTAAACTATGTAAAGGGTGCAAACATCGCCGGCTTCATGAAGGTTGCCAAGGCAATGATGGCTCAGGGCATTGTATAATTCGCATATAGATTATATAATAAATAGCAAGAGGCGTACATCATTTTGGTGTACGCCTCTTTTCTGTAGAATTATGAAAATCGTAAAAGAACTACACAATTTTCATTAAGCGAATGCAAAGGAAGAAATATACTTCTTTTGCTGAGCGTGGAGAAAATCGTAAAAGAACTACACAACTACACAAATCCTTCGCTTGCCCTTTATTTACTGGGTTTACGAGAGTGTAGTTCCTCTAATTGAACTGCACGCGAACTACACGGAAGGTACACCTTCTGCAAAACTTTTATATCTATTAAAAAAAATGGTTTCGTGTAGTATGAGTGTAGTTCCCGTGTAGTTCGCGGAAACGAACTACACGACACAACAAACTGACATTCAGCAAGTTACCGCGATTTGTGTAGTTGTGTAGTTCTTTTGCGATTTTCTTATTTTCCCAAAATGGACACTTTGTATTTAATATGGAATGAGGAGAAATTCACTAGCGAATTTGCGTTCATTTCAATGGAATAAGGTTATCATTACAATGGAATGAGCACATAAAAAGGGTGCAATGAGAATATCATTGCACCCTTTGCATATCAATGGGAGAGTTATTTCATTATGTTTTCAATGAAGGCGTTGATTTCAGGCATTACCTGCTCGATGCGCTTCACTAACTCAAACTGGTTCTGGGCACGAACAAGATTGTGGGTAGGATACTTCACCTTCCAGTATTCATCACCGTTGAGGTAGTCCCAAAGGAAACGAACGCTCTGCATATATGGGAACAACTCCACTGCATAAGGAAGCATCTCTATCTCTAACGGAGTGAGGAACTCGCGGGCTGATGAGAGATAACCCTCAGTGAAAGCCTTGAATATCTCCATACGGAACTGAATCTTCGAGAAATCGGCCTCATCCTCGGCAACAGTATTGGCGGCAGTACGGAGGAAATCGCCATAATCGGAGAAGATGAATGATGGCATTACGGTGTCGAGGTCAATGACACAGAGTACCTCACTACCATCCTCTGAGAACATCATGTTGTTGACCTTTGTGTCGCAGTGGCATACGCGCTTTGGCAACTTACCCTCACGACCGAGACGCTCTGCAGCAGTCATGCTCTCGGCACGCTTGCCCAATTCCTCGAGGAGTGTCTGAACTGCAGGTTCATCGAAACGACCTGCACGATCGTCAATGCATGCCTGCTTCAACTGCTCAATGCGGAACTCCATGTTATGGAAATCCTTGATGGTCTCACCGAGTTCGTAAGGTACATCAGCAAGCATCGACTGGAAATGACCGAATGCCTCACCGGCTGCACGCGAACTCTCAGGATTCACTTCCTGTTTTGTTATAGCGTGGTCGATGAAAATCATCAGTCGCCAGTAGTTGCCATCAACGAGGACATAGAGTTTGTCAGCCTCTTGGCGTGTAGCAACAAACTCAAGCACCTTATGGCGGAGATCGGTTTCGCCCTGAGCGATGAGCTTCTCGCGAATGTGTGTGGTGACAATATTAATATTGCGCATTACCATCTCCACATCAGGGAACACATTCTGGTTGATGCGCTGGAGGACATAATCTGGTTGTTCAACCTCGGCTGTACGCACGAGATATGTATCATTGATAAGACCTTCGCCGAGAGGACGGATTTCGTTAATTGTACCAGTTGTAGCGAACAATGCTACAATCTGTTCTAACTGTGACTGATTCATAATTTAGGTTTTTGATAATTTTGATTGCAAATATAGTAAAAATTCGGAAATTATTACTACTTTTGCACAATAAATTTGTTTGACTTATGTTGAAATTAGATAACTTCTACAAGGCTCAGTTCACGCTGAGCAGGGTAATAAGAAAGACTCCACTGGAACCTGCCCCACGCATCAACCCTGAGAGCGAGGTGTATCTGAAGACTGAATGTCTGCAGAAAACAGGTTCATTCAAACTGCGTGGTGCTTATTACAAGATTTCGCAACTCTCGGACGAGGAGAAGGCGAAGGGCGTCATTGCCTGTTCGGCGGGCAACCATGCTCAGGGCGTGGCACTTGGTGCGACGGAGATGGGCATCAAGTCTCTCATCTGTCTGCCAGCCAATGCACCAATCAGTAAGGTAGAGGCGACACGCCGCTTGGGTGCAGAGGTGTGCCTCGTGCCTGGCGTATATGATGACGCTTACAAGAAAGCCCTTGAACTGAGAGACGAATACGGCTATACCTTTATCCATCCCTTTGACGATGCAAATGTGATTGCCGGTCAGGGAACTATAGGTCTTGAACTCCTTGAGCAGTTACCGGATGTGGAGGCTATAGTGGTACCAATCGGTGGCGGAGGCCTCATCTCGGGCATTGCCTTTGCTGTAAAGTCGCTCAACCCAAAGGTGAAAATCTATGGCGTTCAGGCTGAAGGTGCAGCAAGTATGGAACAGAGTATTGTACACCACAAGCGCGAACATCTAAAATATGTTTCGACTGTTGCCGATGGTATTGCGGTAAAAGAACCGGGAGTACTGACCTATGAGTGCTGCGAGAAGTATGTAGATGAGATTGTCACCGTGAGTGAGGAGGAAATCTGCGCTGCCATACTTCAGTTGATAGAGACAGAGAAGGTTGTTGCCGAGGGAGCCGGTGCTGTCAGCGTTGCAGCGGTGATGTTCAACAAGGTTCCTGTTAAAGGCAAAAAGACTGTCTGCGTGGTGAGTGGTGGCAATATCGATGTGAACATTCTAAACCGTGTCATCAATCGTGGTTTGGTGAAATCAGGCCGTATCTGTACCTTTGACATCGAACTTGATGATGCACCGGGACAGTTGGTGAAGGTCAGTTCGATTATTGCTGATCTGGGTGCCAATGTAACAGGTGTTCACCATGATCGTACTCCTTCAATGGAGAAGGTGACATCGTGCGTGCTTCATATCACATGCGAGACAAAGAATGAGGAACAGATTATGGCGATAAGGGAAGAACTTATCAGACAAGGATTGAAATTAAGATAAAGGCCCACCCAAGCCCTCCCAAAGGGAGGGATGTTTTATACTGGAATCAATAACAAAACAATAATAGAAATATGAAACAGATTGCAACAACAGCAGCACCTGGCGCTATTGGTCCTTATAGCCAGGCAATTGAAGTGAATGGATTCGTTTATGCATCAGGTCAGATTCCTCTCGACCCAGCAACAGGCGTTTTCCCTGAGGGAATCTCTGCACAGACACGCCAGTCGTTGACAAACGCGAAGGCTATCCTCGAGGCAGCAGGCACCGACCTTGGTCATGTAGTGAAGACAACAGTATTCCTTGCAGACATGGGCGACTTTGCTGCAATGAACGAGGTTTATGCAGAATTCTTCCAGGCACCTTATCCTGCACGCTCTGCAGTAGCAGTGAAGACTCTGCCAAAGAATGCCCTCGTGGAGATTGAGTGCATTGCCGTAAAGTAATTAATCGGTGAAATTCTCTCACCGCACTATACAATAAAAGGCCCTCGCTTAATGTGAGGGCCTTTATTGTTATCAGAACTTATACTTGTAGGAAACGGATATTATATGCGAGTTTCTATCATCCTCGCCATCGTCAGCACGAACATCTTGATACATGTAGGCAAGACTGATGATATTCTTCTTGTTCACCTTCCAGTCAACACCTCCTGTATAACGGAGTTTGTCTACAACAAATCCATCAAGGTCGTTTGTCACCTCTGCACTGACGAAAGGAGCCAATGGACAATGGCGGATGTCGTAACTGATGGTGAGACGCGAACGAAGCACCTGTGTGGTCTTGCTCTCGCGAATGTCTTCCTCTGAATAGTTGTATGCACCATCGCGCATGTAATAATTGCGGGTAGCGGTATATTCTGGACGATAGGTAATCTGATAGCGTTCACGCAAAGCAATGTTGAATCGGCCAAGGTTGACATCACCAGTAAGGGCAGCATAGCCACGATAGCGAGGTTGCCAATAAGACTGACGCTTCCACTTCAGCGAACCATCTGAACGATATTTGCTCTTTGACTCGTTGTTATCGTAGACATAGGTGCCACCAACAGTCAATTTCAAGTGCTTGATGATTTTGTATTCAAGACTTGGAGAAACACTGACTCGGTCGATTTCGCTGAAATTCTCACGAGTGCGATATTCACCATCAATGGCAACATTAAACTTCTTCGAGAGTTTCTTCTCAACGCCGATGTTCATACTCGTTTCAATGTCATCGCCTGGATCGTCATCAACCTCTGCATCCTGAGCCAAGAGCGAGGATGGAACGAAAAGAATTGCTCCAAGAAGCAAAAGGAAGAATTTCTTCATAACGGTTTTTATACTTCTCTGAACTGACTTTGGCGAATCTTGAACTGGTCATCAACAGATGTTGAAGAATCACCATGAGTAGGATTATAGAATACCTTGAGCACAACAGAGTCCTTGAGGAAGTCGATACCACCTACCTCAACCTTGATAATATCAAGACCTGTGCGAGTCTTAAGATCATCAAGAAGTTCGTTGTAGCGTTGTGGTACGGCCAATTCAACACGATCGTACTGAATGAGTTTCGTAGCCTTCACCTTCAATCTTCGTTCGCACAACCAGGTGATGAACAGCACTATTACATCTGTTACAGCAAGTTCGGTGATGCGGACCCAGTCAAATCCGTCTCTGTCGCCTGAGATGGCACTGATTACCGAAAGGGAAATGATAAGGAAGAGGTAGGTCATCTCGCGTACAGGCATCGCATCAGTGCGGAAACGCATGATGGAGAAGATACCGAAGAGACCAATACCGATTCCCATAGTTGCCTTTGCCTTCATCGACATCATGAAGAACATGAGGAAGAACACAGCAATGCTCGTCAGGAGATAGGTAAAATAGAAATCACGACGCTTGCTCTTTGGATAATAGAGACGATCGATGAGAACCAAGTTCACAACGAGGCAGAGAACAAATCGCACCAGCATCTGGGCGAAATCAGCAGATATAAATTCCATTTTTATTTAGGGTTTTATTATTTTATTTAGAATGGTATGTCGCAAGAATTATGCCTTAGTCTTTGTTTTCAGATGGTGATTCTTGCATCTTACGGATCTTTCGCAGCCGGGCTTTGAAACGATTCTGCGGGAGAGTAGGATGCGTAAAAGCTGTACCAATGCAGTATTTTGAGAATCCGGATTTCTTTATGCGTAGTTGCTTCAAAAGGCCGAGGATGGGCGAAGGCACAAGTCCATCACGCTTGAGTTCAATGATGACAACATTGTCGAGTTTCATCGCCTGACCGGTTACAAGGTTATTGAACTGGAGGTCGAGGTCGATGGTGAGTCGTTCGGTTTTTCCTTTATTCACAAGTGTGATGCGATGGAATCGGTTTTCTATACGTTCTGTCAGCGTCGAAGCATCATAGAAGAGATGTTCGCGTATGAATGTCTCGCACTCAGACAGTTGCTCCTCTACTCCACCAAAACGGATGTCGTGACGAGGGTCGGTAGGATCAAACCCAGGCATTTTCATGCGTTTCTTCTTGGTTCGTCCGTGGTTGTTCTTTGTTTTGACCTCAAGGAAACTCTGTTTCGATTCCACATAGCAACGGATGCGGAGTTTCTGGCGATTGGCATGTCCACAATGATGAACACGGAACATATCATATTGAGGGGTGTCAAAATAGGCAGTGTAGTAATCACCGATGCGACGCCCGTCAATCTCCTGTACAAAATAATCGTCCTTGGCAAGGTTGAGGAGTTCGATGAGACGATGACGCGAAGTAACGAACTTTGTATCCGTTCGGTTCATCAAACGGATGTCCTTCATTTCGGCAAGCGAAATCGGAGAAAAGTTGGTTAGAACTTCGTCAATTGTCATTAGTCCGGTTTATCAGCCTACAAATTTAGCAAATTACTATGTAAAACACGAAGATTTGGAGAAAAAGTTTGTTTTTCCTAAGGAAAACGAGGTGTAAGGAGAGCTGATTACAGAAACTCGGACTGGTTAAAAAGCAAAATACCCTCCCCCATTTTATAGGGAAGGGTATCTTTATATACTTAATATTCCGAAGATTTACTTCACATTACCAACCTTGATAAGGTATTCTGCAATCTGAACTGCATTGAGGGCAGCTCCCTTGCGGATCTGGTCGCCTGTGAGCCAGAGAGTGATGCCATTGTCGTTGGCGAGATCCTGACGGATACGGCCTACATATACATCGTCCTTACCAGCTGACTCAAGAGGCATTGGATAGACATAGTTCTGTGGATCGTCAACAAGTGAGCAACCTGGTGCCTTTGCGATAGCCTCACGAACAGCCTCTACAGTGAGAGGGGACTCTGTCTCAACCCATACAGACTCAGAATGTGAACGGAGTGAAGAAACACGAACACATGTAGCTGAAGTGCGAACATCAGAGTGCATAATCTTGCGTGTCTCGTTGAACATCTTCATCTCTTCCTTAGTATAGTCATTTGGAGTCATCACATCAATCTGAGGAATGACATTGTAAGCTAACTGATGAGGGAACTTCTTGATTGTCTGTGCCTCGCCTGTCTCAAGAATCTCCTTATACTGCTGCTGGAGTTCTGCCATAGCAACAGCACCTGCACCAGAAGCACTCTGGTAAGAAGAGATATGGATACGCTTGATGTGGCTCATATCCTCGATTGGCTTGAGGACAACAACCATCATGATTGTTGTACAGTTAGGGTTGGCAATGATACCACGTGGACGGTTCAAAGCATCCTCCGCATTAACCTCTGGCACTACCAATGGCACATCGTTGTCCATACGGAAAGCACTTGAGTTGTCAATCATCACAGCACCATACTTTGTGATTGTCTCTGCAAAGTCGTGAGATGTACCACCACCAGCACTTGTGAAGGCGATGTCAACATCCTTGAAGTCGTCGTTATGCTGAAGGAGTTTTACTTCGTACTCCTTGCCCTTAAATGTGTACTTACGACCGGCACTGCGCTCAGAACCGAACAGTACGAGGTCATCCATTGGGAAATCTCTCTCTGCGAGAATGCGAAGGAACTCCTGTCCTACAGCGCCGCTCGCACCAACAATTGCTACTTTCATTCTATTTCCTTTTTAACTTAATTGTTTGATAATTTGTATGCAAAGTTACAACAATTGTGATGAATTGCAAAATTATTAAGGCGAATTTTACTTTTTCGCGGAATTAATTGATATTATTCTAAGCAAACAGCACCAAAGAATGAAAAAAAATAAGTAACTTTGCACTCGTCAATACGCGCAAACGCGCGCACATGAACATTTTTTAATTAAGAATGATAACTTTTCCGATAACAGACCCGACGCTGATTTTCTTCGTCGTACTGCTCATAATCTTGCTTGCCCCAATCATCATGGGTAAGTTGAGAATTCCCCATATCATCGGTATGGTGCTGGCAGGCGTGCTTATTGGAAAATACGGTTTGAACATTCTCGACCGCGACAATTCGTTTGAATTGTTTGGTAAGGTGGGCCTTTACTACATCATGTTCCTTGCCGCATTGGAGATGGACATGAACGGTTTGAGGAAGCATTTCCCCCGAATGTTAACATTTGGATTGCTCACCTTCGCCATTCCGTTTATTCTGACGCTGACAATGGGCATTGGCATGCTTCATTACACTCCAATAGCAGCACTGTTATTGGGTTGTATAATGTCGTCTAACACACTTATCAGCTACCCAATTGTGAGTCGTTATGGTATTCAAAACAAGCCGAGCGTTATGTTCAGCGTGGGCTCAACGATGATTTCGCTATTCGTCTCACTGGTGGTGCTGGCTTCGGTAGTTGCATCAAACACGGGCAACAGCGGTTTCCTGTTCTGGGTTTGGTTTATCGTAAAATTCGCATTGTTCTGCGTAGGATTGATATTAGTTATCCCACGACTGACACGCTGGTTCCTTAGAAGATATAGCGACGCTGTGATGCAGTTTATCTTTGTCTTGGCATTGTTGTTTTTGAGTGCTGCTCTGTCAGAGATAATTGGATTAGAAGGCATCTTCGGAGCCTTCTTCTCGGGACTTATCTTGAACAGATATATTCCACATTTCTCACCATTGATGAATCGTCTGGAGTTCACTGGTAATGCAATCTTTATCCCATATTTCCTTATCGGTGTAGGAATGCTCATCAATGTGCGTCTGCTGTTCACCGGAAGCCACATTCTTTGGGTTGTAGGATTGATAGTTTTCTTCGGCACATTCGGCAAGTTCCTCGCGGCTTATATTGCCTCGTTTCTATTCAGATTGCCAAAGACTTCGGCACGAATGATGTTCGGTCTTACCTCTGCTCATGCAGCTGGTGCCATCGCCATCGTGATGGTGGGGATGCGGCTGAAAGGTACTGACGGTATGCCGCTTGTTAACGATGATATGCTGAACGGTGTTATTATGATGATTCTCTTCACTTGTATCATTTCGACTATTGTGACAGAATCTGCGGCGCAACAGATTATCCTTCGCGACCAGGAACTGCCAGAGGAGGATATCCCTGGCGATGATGATGAGAAGATTCTTGTACCTATCAAGTATCCAGAGTACGCCAATCGCCTTATCTCGCTTGCATCGATGATGAGGAATCCTAAGCTCAACAAACCGCTCGTGGGCTTGAGCATTGTCTACGACGATGCAAACATGACGCAAAATCAAGAGAAAGGACAGAAGTTACTTGAACAAGTGACTAAATATGCTGCTGGCGTAGATGTGCCGATGGAGACTCAGGTTCGAGTAGCAGCAAATATCGCCAATGGTATCAAGCACGCCTTCAAGGAGTTTAGAGCATCGGAAATTCTCATCGGTATGCATATGCATATGGATGTATCTAACAAGTTCTGGGGCCAGTTCCATCAAAGCCTTTTCAACGGTTTGAACCGGCAGATTATGATGGCTCGACTGATGCAGCCTCTGAACACTCTGCGCAAAATCACTGTAGCCGTACCTTCGCGTGCACAGTTTGAACCGGGATTCTACCGATGGCTTGAGCGTCTTTCGCGTACTGCTGGCAATCTTGACTGCCGAATCACATTCCACGGAAGAACAGACACTCTTGAACTGATTCGTAAGTTCGTGAAACATCGTCATCCAGAACTGCGTGCAAGTTTCGTGGACATGGAACATTGGAACGGTTTGCCACAATTGGCATCATCAATAGCAATGGATCATCTGTTTGTTATTGTAACAGCTCGTAAAGGAACTGTATCATACAAAAATGCCCAGGAACGCTTGCCTGAAGAAATAACGAAATATTTCAGCGGGAAGAATATCATGATCATATTCCCTGACCAGCACGGAGAAGCAATGGACGAGATGACATTTGCACAGTCGCAGCATACCGAGCAAAGCAGTATCTACGAAGAGATTAACAGCTGGTTGTGGAAGAAGATTCAACGCAGAAGAAACAATAAGAATAACCTAATAGAAAAATGATTGATATAAAGAATATAACCAAGAGTTTCGGCAAGTTGCAGGTATTGAAAGGCATTGAGCTTCATATCGGCAAGGGCGAAGTTGTGAGTATTGTGGGCCCAAGTGGCGCAGGCAAAACCACTCTTCTTCAGATTATCGGTACTCTTGACAAGCCTGACGGCGGAGCGATAACAATTGACGGTGTGAATATTGGGAAACTGTCGAAGAAGAAACTGAGCGACTTCCGAAACAAGCATATCGGTTTTGTATTCCAGTTTCATCAGCTTCTACCAGAGTTCACTGCACTTGAAAACATCATGATTCCTTCATTCATTGCTGGAGCATCAAAATCAGAGGCAAAGAAGCGAGCTGAGGAATTGTTACAGTTTATGGGCCTCAGCGATCGTGCATCACATAAACCAAATGAACTCTCTGGTGGCGAAAAACAGCGTATTGCAGTTGCCCGTGCATTGGTGAACAACCCTGCTGTTATTCTTGCCGATGAACCTTCGGGAAGTCTTGACTCACAAAATAAGGAAGAATTGCATCAGTTATTCTTCAAACTTCGCGATGAGTTTGGGCAGACATTCGTTATCGTCACCCATGACGAGCATTTGGCGGAGATTACTGATCGAACAATAAAAATGAAGGATGGTCTTCTTGTTGATAACAACACTGAAGAAACTCCTTTTGACAACGAAGAAGATATAATAAATTTATCAACACCTGTTGACGATGGCGAAACTGTCAGCGACAATAACTATAACGAAGAATAATGGAAGCAATAAGACTTGGTGATTTTAACAAACTGACTGTTGTCAAGACCGTAGATTTCGGCCTCTACCTTGATGGTGGAAAGGCAGGTGAGATTCTTCTTCCCTCACGCTATATCCCCGAAGGAACAGAGGTGGGCGATGAACTTGAGGTATTCATATATCTTGATCAAGAAGAGCGTATTATTGCCACTACGGAAACGCCACTTGCAAAGGTGGGTGATTTTGCCTTCCTTGAGGTAAAATGGGTAAACGAATACGGAGCGTTCCTTGGTTGGGGATTAATGAAGGACCTCTTCTGTCCTTTCCGTGAGCAGAAAAAGAAGATGGAACTGGGCGAAGGATATATTGTTCATATTCATATCGACGAGGAATCTTACCGCATCGTTGCTTCTGCAAAGGTTGATCGTTACCTGAGTAAAGAACCTTGCCCTTACAAACATGGGGAGGAGGTTGACTTGCTCATTTGGCAGAAAACAGAACTGGGATTCAAGGTTATCATCAACAACCAATACGCAGGTCTCATTTATAGCGACCAGGTATTCTCTTATATCCATACAGGTGACCGCATTAAGGGTTTCATCAATACTGTACGCCCAGACGGCAAGATTGATGTTACGTTGCAGAAGACGGGCCGCCAGCAGACACTTGATTTCTCCGACACCTTATTAGATTATATACGCGCGCACGAAGGTGTTTGCCCATACGGAGACAAGAGCGAGGCAGAAGATATCTATCGTGAATTCCAAGTTAGCAAGAAGGTATTCAAGAAAGCCGTTGGCGATTTGTACAAGAAGAAACTGATTACCGTAAGTCCACTTGAGTTGAAACTCGTATAATCAACAATACACATAAAAAGGAAATCCCTGATTCGCAATGAATCAGGGATTTTCTTTTAGTATGATGAGTTGTTTAGAACTCTGCATTCTTTGGTGTACGAGGGAAAGGAATCACATCGCGGATATTCTGCATACCTGTTACGAAGAGAATCAAACGCTCGAAACCGAGACCGAAACCTGCATGAGGGCATGAACCGTACTTACGAGTGTCGAGGTACCAACTCATATCCTTCATAGGAATGTTACGAGCCTCAATCTCGCCCATCAGCTTATCATAAGACTCCTCACGAACAGAACCGCCGATAATCTCACCGATTGATGGGAAGAGTACATCAGTACCCTGAACTGTCTCCTCCTGTTCAACACCATTGAGAACAGGTTTCTCTGCATCAATCTTCATGTAGAATGCCTTAATCTTCTTTGGATAGTTAGTCATGATGACAGGCTTCTTGAAGTACTCCTCAACGAGGAAACGCTCATGCTCAGAAGCAAGATCATCACCCCAGTTACAAGGGAACTCGAACTTCTTGCCATTCTTGATAGCCTCCTGGAGAATCTCGATACCCTTTGTATATGGTAGACGAACAAACTCCTCTTTCAGAACGCCCTCAAGACGCTCGATGAGGCCCTTATCAATCATCTTGTTGAGGAATTCAAGGTCATCCTTACAATTGTCAAGCGCCCAACGAACGCAATACTTGATGAAATCTTCCTCAATATCCATGAGTTCAGGGAGATCCATAAATGCGACCTCAGGTTCAACCATCCAGAACTCAGCCAAGTGGCGTGGAGTATTAGAATTCTCCGCACGGAAAGTAGGACCGAAAGTATAGATAGAACCGAGAGCTGTTGCACCAAGCTCACCCTCCAACTGACCAGAAACAGTCAAAGAAGTCTGCTTTCCAAAGAAATCATCATCATAGATAATGCTTCCGTTTTCATCCTTCTTAAGGTCGTAGAGGTTCTTTGTTGTAACCTGGAACATCTGACCTGCACCCTCACAGTCGCTTGCAGTAATAAGTGGACTGTGGAAATAGAAATATCCATGCTCGTGGAAATAGGTGTGAATTGCCATTGCCATATTGTGGCGGATACGCAACACTGCACCAAATGTATTTGAACGAGGGCGGAGATGGGCAACTGAACGAAGATACTCCATTGTCATACCCTTTTTCTGGAGGGGATAAGTGTTGTCGCAATCACCAAGAATTTCTATCTTCTTAGCATGAACCTCACTTGCCTGACCAGCAGCAGGAGATTCTACCAATACACCTTCAACGGCAATACAAGCACCAGTTGTAATGCGCTTGATTGTTTCGTCCTCAAAGTTCTCAACATCGCCTACAATCTGAATGTTTTTGATTATTGAACCATCATTAAGCGCAACAAAGAATACATCCTTACCCGAACGCTTTGAACGAACCCAGCCTTTTACGCAAATATCTGCACCGAAATCTGTACACTTCAGTGCATCAATAACTTTTGTTCTTTTCATTATATTGTATTTTGAATTTCAATTGAAAGCCCTCTCCTGTATATAGAGAGGGCGTATATTCGTTTTATTCAAAAGCACCCATACGAAGCATATCAACTTCCTTCTCTGTGAGGAAGCGCCAATCGCCACGACGGACATTCTTCTTTGTAAGACCACAGAACTGTACGCGATCAAGCTTTGTAACATGATAGCCAAGACTCTCGAAAATACGACGAACGATACGGTTCTTACCACTGTGAATCTCAATACCTACCTGGCTCTTGTCAGTTGGCGAAGCATACTCCACTGCATCTGCACGGATTTCGCCATCCTCCAACTGGATGCCCTCTGCAATCTGATCAAGATCGTGCTTTGTCACATTCTTGTCAAGGAATACATGGTATACCTTCTTCTTCAAGAACTTAGGATGTGTCAACTTAGAAGCGAGTTCACCATCGTTTGTCAAAAGGAGTACACCTGTTGTGTTACGGTCAAGACGACCTACTGGATAGATACGCTCTGGACAAGCATCCTTTACGAGATCCATAACAGTCTTGCGCTGCTGAGGATCGTCGCTTGTTGTTACATAATCCTTTGGCTTATTAAGGAGAACATATACCTTTTTCTCCAATGTCACTGGCTGCTCATGGAATACGACATGGTCAGTGCGGAGAATCTTTGTACCGAGTTCTGTTACAACCTCACCATTTACTGTAACTACGCCTGCCTGGATGAAGTCGTCTGCCTCACGGCGAGAGCAAACTCCTGCATTTGCAAGATACTTGTTAAGACGGATTGGTTCGTTTGGATCAAGATGCTCTTCCTTATATTCGATACGCTTCTTCATGCTATACTTAGCATTTGGATCGTATCCTTGAGTATGCTGCTTTCTATAACCACCCTGCTGTGGACGACCCTGGAATCCGTTTGGTCGGAAACCGCCCTGCTGTGGGCGATAGCCACCCTGCTGACGAGGCTGATAACCGCCACTCTGACCCTGACGATCAAAGTCCTGACCTTCCTGATTATAACGAGGGCGATAACCACCTTGCTGAGGACGCTGCTGATAGCCACCTTGACGAAAACCACCCTGCTGAGGACGATAACCGCCCTGCTGACGAGGCTGATAGCCACCACTTTGGCCCTGACGGTCAAAGTCCTGACCTTCTTGATTATAACGAGGGCGATAGCCACCCTGCTGAGGACGCTGCTGATAGCCGCCCTGCTGACCTTGATAGCCAGAGCGTGACTGATAACCAGCGCGTGGCTGATAGCCACCTGCATTATATCTTGGGCGATAGCCTTCCTGACGCTGTTCCTGGTTCTGTGATGAAGAACCACCAAAACCATCTGGACGGAATGCTCCTTCTTCTCTTGTACTGATGCGTGGGCGAGAAATACGAGGGCGCTGACTGCGACCTGCATCCTGATACTCACGATGATAATTACCTGCTGGGCGAGATACTCTTTCGTAACGCTTGCCAGCTCCCTGCTCATTGGCAGACTGCTCCTGTTCGTTTAGATTCTTTTCTGTATCCATTTCTTTGAACTTTTTGTAGCCTCACGGCCGTTAATAAAAATGTGTTATTTCAATAAATAAAATAAATAGTTAGTAATTCTTTAAATACTTTTGTCTATATTTTAATAATTAAATTCCTGTGTAATTACTTGGGGTGATTGCCATCAACTCTGCCTTTACAGAATCGCTTACATTCAGTGTCTGGATGAACTCGTGAATTGTTTCTTCTGTCATTTTGGTGTTTGTACGAGTCAATGCCTTCAGTGCCTCATAAGGATTTGGATAAGCCTCACGGCGAAGGATTGTCTGAATTGCCTCTGCTACAACCGCCCATGTATTATCAAGGTCAGCCTGCAGTGCACTTTCATTGAGGATAAGCTTACGCAATCCCTTCAAAGTACTCTGGATTGCAATCACTGTATGACCAAAAGGAACACCAACATTGCGAAGTACTGTTGAGTCAGTGAGATCGCGTTGGAGGCGACTTACAGGCAACTTCATTGCAAGGAACTGAAGAACTGCATTTGATATACCGAGGTTACCTTCAGAATTCTCGAAGTCAATAGGGTTCACCTTGTGTGGCATTGCACTTGAACCAACTTCGCCCGCCTTAATCTTCTGCTTGAAATACTCCATAGAAATATACATCCAGAAGTCTCGGTCAAGGTCGATAATGATTGTATTGATACGACGGAGAGCATCAAATACAGCACCCATGCAATCATAGTTACTGATCTGTGTTGTGTACTGCTCACGCTCAAGACCGAGTTTTTCGCTGACGAATTTATTACCGAAAGCGCGCCAATCGTATGAAGGATATGCTACATGATGAGCATTATAATTACCTGTTGCGCCACCGAACTTTGCGGTAATTTTTGTTGACTTCAACTGATTCAACTGCTCGGTAAGACGATAAACAAACACCATGATTTCTTTTCCAAGGCGAGTTGGCGATGCTGGCTGACCATGAGTCTTTGCAAGCATACTTACTTCTTTCCACTCGTCAGCATATTCCTGCAATTGAGCGATAAGTTCCTCAACCTGTGGATAAATAACCTCGTCAAGTGCATCCTTAATAGTAAGAGGTACGCTTGTGTTGTTAATATCCTGCGAAGTGAGACCAAAATGAATGAATTCTTTGTACTGATCCAATCCGCCAATAGCGTCAAACTGCTCCTTGATGAAGTACTCAACAGCCTTTACATCATGATTTGTAACCTTCTCAATATCCTTTACACGCTGTGCATTCTCTTCTGTGAAGTTGCGATAAATATCACGAAGAGTCTCAAAGAGATTATTATCGAATGATGCAAGCTGTGGCAAAGGAAGTTCGCAAAGTGTAATGAAATACTCTATCTCTACGCGAACACGATAGCGAATGAGCGCATACTCTGAGAAGTAAGATGCAAGTGATTCTGTTTTCCCTCTGTAGCGACCGTCAATAGGCGAAATAGCAGTCAGCAAATCTAAATTCATAACCTTAATAGTTTCTTTAATTGAAGTTTTCTCTATCCCGAAAATAGTATATTATACGTTTTCTGTCAACGTTTGTGCAAAGTTACGAATTTTATCTGATAAACACCAATTATTATTGGTAAAAAAGTAACAAAATAAGATAAAAAATTGATATCTATGGGCTTTAATTGGCATTAACCTTAACTTTGTTAAGCATTCTGCTATATCTCCTTAGCCTTATCTGTAGGGACTCAAACGCAATAATGTCAAAAAAAGATACAAAAAAACAGAAAGCATTTAGCTTCCTGTCAAATTTACTCTCGTTATGTGGGCGTTGACGGATTCGAA
>DCIM01000069.1:31896-57654 GCA_002316005.1 Prevotellaceae bacterium UBA1726
GACGGATTCGAACCGCCGACCCTCTGCTTGTAAGGCAGATGCTCTAAACCAGCTGAGCTAAACGCCCTTACTTTTCGTAAGCGAGTGCAAAGGTACACATATTTTTCGAATTGGCAAAATTTCTCGCTCTTTTTTTTCGTCAAAAGCAAAAAAAACTGGTCAAGAGCCTATTCTCAACCAGTTTTTATCATTATTTAAAAGAAATTTTACTGTATGCTATTTCTTTTCTGCGAAGCGCTTTGCCTGCTCTGCAATGAGGTCTTTATCATCAAAATAATCAATGCGCATTGCATGACGAACCTCAGCAATTGTCTTCTGACCTACCTCACGAGCTGCATCTGTTCCCTTGCGGAGAATATCATAAACACCTTCAATATTCTTCTCATATTCAGCACGACGCTGGCGCATTGGTTCAAGACGGTCATTCAGGATATTAAGCAAGAACTTCTTGCAAGTGCCATCACCAAGTCCACCCTTACAGTAGTGAGCCTTCATCTCATCAAGATTCTTGTAATCAGGCAAGAATTTCTCAAAGTCACTATCCTGGCAGAATGCGTCAAGATAAATAAACACAGTGTTCTGATAATCATGACTTACGCCCTCCTCATCAGTATATGTACCACTGAGATGTCCAGGAGACTCAACTGTTAGGTGAAGAGGGTCAGTGAACATAGAATTCACCTTCTTCTTCAGTTCCTTTGCAGAATCAGAAAGATAGATACAGTTGCCAAGCGACTTAGACATCTTTGCTTTTCCGTCAGTTCCAGGAAGTCGGCGACAAGCAGAACTCTCAGGAAGCAACACCTGACACTCGTTAAGAACCTCACCATAGACATTGTTAAAACGACGAACGATCTCGTTTGTCAACTCAATCATTGGCTTCTGATCCTCACCAGCTGGTACAGTTGTTCCGTGGAACAGAGTAATGTCTGCAGCCTGTGAGATTGGATAACAGAAGAATCCGGTAGGGATACTCTCACCACCAAAACCACGCATTTCAATCTCGGTCTTTACTGTTGGGTTACGCTGAACGCGTGCAACAGAGACAAGATTCATATAGTAGAACGCGAGTTCAGTAAGTTCTGGCACAGCACTCTGAATAAAGATGTTTACCTTCTCTGGATCCAAACCTGCGGCAAGATAATCAAGCGCTACCTCAATGACATTCTGGCGAATCTTCTCCGGATTGTCAGCATTATCAGTAAGAGCCTGAGCATCGGCAATCATAATGAATATTTTGTCGAATTCTCCAGAGTTCTGGAGTTCAACACGACGACGAAGCGAGCCAACATAGTGACCGATATGAAGTTTACCAGTTGGGCGGTCGCCTGTAAGAATAACCTTTTCCATTGTTGTTTCAAATTTTATGCAAAGGTACACTAAAAACTGCACATATGCAAGAAAAGGTGCATGTTTTATCAGTGAATACCACTCTGCATTTCACAATAGTGTTGTCATTCAAGTGAAATGACGATGTCATTCCAATGGAATGAGGAGTTCATTTCAGTGGAATGAGGTGGTCATTCCATTGAAATGAGAAACAGGGGTGATAGAATAAAAAATCCCCAGTCTCAGGAAGAGACCGGGGATTGTATCTGTGTGACTTATAGTCGAGATTACTTAACAACCTCAACAGTTGCACGACGGTTGTATGATACTGGAGAGAGATCAGCAACACCACCGTGAGCCTCAGTCTTGATGTTATCGCGGCTTACACCCATCTTAACGAGCTCATTAGCAACAGTCTCAGCACGCTTCTCAGACAATGTCTGGTTGATAGCAGGAGTACCAGTTGCGCTATCAGCATAACCCTTAACGAGGAGGTTTACATCATTCTCCTTAGCGAACTCAGCCATGCTCTTAACATTTACGAGATCCTTCTTAGAAGCGATGTTCCACTTGTTGATGTTGAAGAATACAGAAGTTGCAGGGCATGCATACTCCTTAACAATCTGAGTCTCAGCAGGAGCTGGCTTCTGGTTTGCAAGAAGGTTCTTGAGGCGAGCGTTCTCTGCGTTAGCGTCAGCAAGCTGAGCGTTGAGAGCGTCGATCTGAGCCTGTGAGAGAGCCTTGATAGCGTCAACATCTGGAGTCTTCTCCCAACCTGTCTTACCAAGGTTGAATGTAAGACCGAGTTCAGCATAGAGCTGCTGATCGTGATTCTCCCAATAGATAGCGGTTGTTGTAGGCATCTGACCATAAATACCATCTGCATCATGCTCCTTGTAGAGCCAACCAAGTTCGAGGTTGAGAGCTACGCGGTCGCAAAGACGGAACTGGTTCATCAAACCGAGTGAGTAAGACATTGCATAAGCGTGGATATCCCAGTTACGATCAACACCAGCACCACCGAAGAGAGAAACATTCCATACACGGTTAGGGTTGTAACCACAAAGGATGTTGCTTACATTCAAGAGAACCTGCTCTTCAATGTTCCAGTACTTATAAGCGTGCTTTACTTCCTCTGGCTGTACCTGACGGCCCCAAATTCCGTAGAACTTTGTACGAAGACCGATACCTGGTGTGAACCACTTACCTACTGCTACAGAGAAGTTAGGAGTAGCGCGGAAAGACTTAATTGGAGAAACAGGGAGGTTTGCACCATGCTCCTCGTTTGAATAGAATGCACTCCAGTTAGCATTTGCCTGGATAAACCAGTTGCTCCAGAATGAATTTGTTGCAACACTGTACTTGAGTGTTGGATCTGCGTCCTGTGCCATAGATGACATACAAACGCCGGCAAAAGCCAAAACAATCAATAACTTTTTCATAACTTGTTTATAAATAGTTTAATTATTATTACCACTATATTTATATAGGCAGGCAAACGTTACCGACATGCCCTAATCCGTATAATCGGTACAAAGTTAGCAAGTTTTTTTCAAACTCTGCACTTTTTTTCCCAAAAAAACTCATTTTTGGTCGTTTTTTTGGATAAATATCATCAATTCTTATACTAAAACAGAGTTTTTAGCCCAACATCCGGGCAATTTCGGTCTGTTTAAGTAGAGAGAAGATACTCTTACCATCAGGAGTATAATTTGCATTTGAGCACGCGAAAAGCCGGTTTATCAGGTCGTCCATTTCGTCATTTCCCAAAACTTGTCCCTGCGGAATTGCGGCTTTACGAGCAAGTCCCAATGCAAGCATGTGATTTATTTCATCCTTAACGGTTGAACCAGATTCAATCACATCAGCCACCATATCCTGCACAAGTGCAGAAGGATTAATCCCCTCAAGGCCAGCAGGCACAGAATTAATGGCATAGTTGCCAGCGCCGAGTGGACTTAGTTCAAAGCCCATTGCCTCCATCTCATCAACAACCAAATCAAGCAATGCCGCATGACAAGCGTCAAATTGAACTGCCTCAGGATAGAGCATTCGCTGAGAAGTCGGTTTTCTCTCGGCCATCTGCTTAAGATATTGCTCGTACAATACACGCACATGAGCTCTATGTTGATCGATAATAAGCAGTCCCGACTTCACAGAAGTCATGATATACTGTCCCTTAAACTGATAATGAACAGAGTTTTTCTCTGCAATAGGAGAATTATTCTCTGTGTTTCCGTCAAGTGCGCTGAAGATATCCTCTGGCGGAGCCGTTTGCTGCTGAAAAGCAGGCTGATAGAGAGTTTCCCAACCTTGAACATTTGCCTGAGTTTTCTTGGTATCACTCTTGAATGGATTGTAAGTGGGATCCATTTTGACCTTAGGCAAGGTACTAACGGAACCACCTTCAAAAAGCGGTATTTCAGGCCGACCTTGTGTATCAAAATCAATTGTCGGCACATCATTGAAAATGCCAATCGCCTCTCTTACTGCAGCAGCAAGAATCTGCCAGATAGACTGTTCATTCTCAAATTTTATCTCAGTTTTCGTAGGATGGATGTTCACATCAATATCTGCCGGATCTACATCAAAATAGAGGAAGTATGGTACTTGCTCACCAGTTGGAACAAGTCTTTCGAATGCAGTTTGAACAGCCTTAGCAAAATAAGGATGCTTCATGAAACGACCATTTACGAAGAAATACTGCTGTGGGCATTTCTTCTTGGCAGATTCCGGTTTTCCAACGAAGCCTTTTATCTTGCAAAGTGTCGTATCAACCTCAACAGGAAGCAAATCCTGACTAATCTTCTTGCCAAAGATATCCTGAATTCTCTGGCGCAAACTACCAGCCCTGAGATTGAATACCTCTCCCCCATTGCTATGGAAAGTGAATGTAATCTCTGGATATACCAACGCAATTCGCTCAAATGCCGTGAGGATATTATTCAACTCAGTGGCATTGCTCTTGAGGAATTTTCTTCGAGCGGGAACATTATAGAAGATATTGTTTACCTGGAAGTTACATCCCACTGGGCAGGCACATGGTTCCTGACTGACTATTCGGGAATTGGAAAGATACAGACTCGTACCTATTTCATCGGTTTCCTGCCGTGTTCGGAGTTCAATCTGGGCAACTGCAGCAATTGAAGGCAATGCCTCACCACGGAATCCCATTGTATGAAGCGCGAACAAATCATCTGCTTTACGGATTTTTGAGGTGGCATGTCTTTCGAAAGCCAGACGAGCGTCAGTTTCGGACATACCTTTTCCGTCATCAACAACCTGTATTGATGTTCTTCCGGCATCTATAACAAGGACTTTGATAGTCTTTGCTCCAGCATCAACGGAGTTCTCAACGAGCTCCTTTATGACACTTGCCGGTCGCTGTATGACCTCTCCCGCTGCAATCTGATTGGCTACAGAATCAGGGAGTAACTGTATTATATCACTCATCGTGTTTCCTAATTGTCTGAGTTGGTGGCTGTTGCGAACTACTTGGCTTCAATTTCTCGCCATCTTTCTTACCACGCCACTCAAAAATATCGTCTTTATTGCGAGGACGCAAATCCTCAAACCATGCAAACTCCGGAAGTTTGTATTTCTCAGGCGGAATCTGCGTCATTGGGTACATATCACTCACATGCTTGCTCGTCCAAATTCTTTCCAACTGTCTGTCGGGAAGTAGGTACAACCTCATTGTGTCAGTCTCTGTGTAGTTCATAAACATCAAAGTGCTGTCCTTCTCATCAACTGGATAGAATATGACTTTCACATTTCCAACGGAACTAACCTGTCTCAGGTCTTTTCCGTTGAAATAAGCATCAAGCACATTGCCTGAAATCTGGTTGTAATGATTCTCTTCATCACATTTATCTACAGACAAAGCCTGCCCAATTACATGTGCTTCGCGAATTGTACTGTCGTTTGCATACACGCGAATAATTTCGCCCAAGACCTGTCGTCCTTCATTCCAAACTATCGGATCCTTATACATAACCATACAAGAATCGCGCGAATCACCAACAAGAGAATCACAAATAGCCTGAAGGTCAACTCTATACGCGCGTACCTTATTATAACAATGTACCTTACGGTAAACAGAGTCTGTATTGATGTTGAATGTATAGAGCTTTATTGAGTCGCCATGAACATATAGCGTATCCTTTTGCGAATAGTCCTTTATCAACGCATTTTTCGTGGCAAAGCCATAACCGGTCTGTTCGTTATATTGGACATGATCACCAATAAGTGCGTTCTTATTCTCTGTATCTGTGTATATCACATTGCCGAATCCCTCAGCATCGCCAGTGGATTTGTCATAGTAGAGACTATCGCCAACAATCGTTTTGAATCCATCAACAATGGTCGAACGGCCAAACAATTCACTCTTGTCGTTCTTATTGTCGAAATAACCATCATTGGTTTTTATGACTGTTGTATCCTTTGTTATTACCGAAGGACCAAGAACATGAGCCAAAGAGGTATTTGTGTCGTAATGAAGTGTGTCTGTCTCAACTCGCTGGCCATCACCTACCATTACTACATTATAGTAGAATATTGCTTCTTTGGAGGCTGTATTGTATGTTCCCCAGTCAGATACGAGCTGATCTTTACCGTCAACGAGTTTTCCGCCATCATAGAAATAAGCATTCTCCCAAAGGCGGTCGTAGTTGAGACTATCCGTATAAAGTGTCTGCTTTCTATGCTTGAGAACTACATTTCGGCGAGCTTCCATCATCTGAATCTGACCGTCATAGTATCCTCTCTCACAGGTTAGAGACAATGTGTCTCCTTGTGTAAAACGGACATGTCCCATCGGGCGCACAGAATTCTGTTCCTGATAGAAATAGGCGCTGTCACAGGTAAGATGAGCTCCCTGATGAGTAAACGATACATGACCTTTGACGATTTGGGCAGTAGGATTATTGCCATACATATCATAATAGAGCTCGTCCGAATGATTCAAATAGACGCGCTCTGTTTTCTGAGTCTTTTTCTTAGGATTTGCAGCATAAGCCACCTGCAAAAGACACAGGGCAAACAGGCATAGAATCACCAAAGAAGTAATTCTATGCCCGCGATATAATGTTGATATGTTATTCTTCTGTTTCAATTATCTAACCCATCCGTCGTATTCGTAACCTTCCTTCTTATAGCGGTCCTTCATACGAACATAAGTTGACTTTATCTTCTTTTCCACCCAGTTACGAATCAGCTTCGCGCGTTCCTTTTCCATAACGACATTCTTCATAACCTGGAAATCTTCAGTAATTGTTGCCTTATGACCTTCAATTCTGTTTGTCAGTTTCACGATAGCAACCTGAGTCTTACCCTTGGCATTAACCATTGTGAATGCATTGGAAACTTCGCCTACCTTCAATCCTTCAACAGCACGAGCCACCTCTGTTGGGAGATCTCTCATCTGGAAACGTGAAGTACGCGAATTCTCAGTAGTGTTCACCATCACACCATGGTTGTTCTTTGTATCCTTATCATCAGAAACAAATGTAGCAGCCTCCTCAAAAGAGAACTTGCCACTTCTTATTTCAGCAGCCAGAGAATCAAGTTTCACACTTGCAGTATCAATAGCGGCCTGACTTACATTTGGTTTGCGGAGGATATGACGTACATTAACCTTGTCACCACGCTTATCAATAAGCTGGATGATGTGATAACCGAACTCACTCTCTACAATCTTCGAGATTTTCTTTGGGTCAGTGAGGTTGAATGCTGCAGCTGCGAAAGCTGGGTCAAGCATACCTCTACCCATATATCCGAGTTCACCGCCCTGACGAGCAGAACCAGGGTCTTCTGAATAAAGACGAGCCAGAGTAGCGAAACTTGAACCGCCATTGGTTACACGATCAGTATAGTTGCGAAGTTCGTCCTTAATCTTATTGATCTCTTCCTGAGTGATTTTTGGCTGACGAGTAATAATCTCAACCTCAACCTCTGTAGGAACATAAGGAATACTATCCTCTGGTAGATTACGGAAATAGTTACGAACATCCGAAGGAGTAACCTGGATATCTTCAACCAGTTTCTGCTTCATCTTCTGTGCTAGCTGGGTATTCTTATACTCATCGTGCATCTGCTGACGAATCTGAGTAATAGACATCTTACGATATTCCTCGAGTTTTTCTCTTGAGCCGATAAGACTAATCCAGTAATTTATCTGCTCTTCAACACCCTGAGAAATCTCAGATTCTGTCACTTCAATTGAGTCAATAGCTGCCTGATGGAGGAATAACTTCTGAACGGCAATCTGTTCTGGTATACGGAGATCAGGGTCGCCACTGAATCTAACGCCTTCAGTTTCTGCCTGAAGACGCATTGCCTCAACATCAGATTTAAGAATAGCCTCGTCACCTACCACCCAGATAACTTCATCAATGACGCTGTTTTCTGGAGCCTCAAAATCAAGACGAGCATTCTTTGTAGAGTCCTTTTCAGGAGCAGTAAAAGGCGCTTTCCCAGCCTTTGCACTCATTCCTGCCAGGATAAGGAGAGATAGAAATGCAACAAAAAACTTATATGCTTTCTTCATAACTATTAATTTCAGTATACTTTTAGTGGTTGTTTACAGTAGCCAAAACCGATTTGTCTACTTTAACTGAATATTTCTTACGCAGTTCTGCAACCCATTGTGCTTCCAATTGCTCCTGATAGTCAGCAACAACAAGACCTTTTACATCAGCGTAGTTTTCTGGCGCTTTGAGAATCTTGCCAAATGTTGCAGTATTAGGATAGCCCTTCATTTCCTTGATCTTTGCTTCCTCGTTGAATTCGTACTTGTCAACAATAGGATTGTCACCCTTCTTGAACACGCCCTTTTCTACGCGAATACGAAGTACGCTGTCATTATTGAATGTAGAACGGAGTTTCTCATTCCACTTATCAAAAGCAAGGCCATTTACAGAAGCCTTAACAGCCTCTACATCAGCAGCTTCCTTTGTACGATAGGCGATACCCTTAAAACGAGGTTCGTCCCACGCGTACTTCTTCTTATTCTTCTTGAAGAACTTCTCGAGTCCAGCCTCATCCTTGGCTGCTTTGTCCCATACCTTCTGGTTGCTGATTTCATAGAGCAGCAATCCATCGTGATATTCCTGAATAAGATTTCTCAAATCAGAATCTTCCGCCATCATCTGCTCACGCTTTTCAGCAAGTACCTGGTCAGGAGTTGTCAGGTTGCCACGAGCCTTTGCAATTGAATCAAGACGCTCATTGATGATCTGGTTCTTGATGCCACGCTGCTCAATATAGTTCAAGATGTTTGTGCGAAGCGAGTCATAAGGGAAGAAATTACCCTTGTCACGCAACTGGATGATATGGAAACCGGCATTAGTCTTTACAGGTTCAGCAGTATCACCTTTCTTCATAGAGAAGATCTTATCATTAAACTCAGGCAGAGTCTGGCCATTCTGCAACCAAGGCAGTTCACCCCCATCCTTCACAGAACCCTTGTCGTCAGAGTATTTCTTCGCAAGTTCTGTAAACAGAGTCTGATCGAAATTGGCTGCCTTCAATACATTATACAATGAATCAGCCTTTGCCTTTGCAGCTGCAACCTCTGCGTCAGTAGCTGTCTGGCGAGCAAGAACAAGGATATGAGCTGGTTTTACAAGACCACCCATACTATCAATACGATGCTGTGTCTCTGAATAAATCTCGCGGGCCTTAGCCTCAACATCTGCATCTGTAATCATTGCAGGACGAATCTGCTGATCACGATAAGAAGCAAACTCCGACTTGAAAGAAGGCAGAGTATCCATCTTTGCATCAAGAGCTGCAGCAACCTTCAACTTATAGTTGACAAACAAGTCAACATATTCAGTTACAGTCTTTTTGTCAATGACACCTTCTGAATTATTCTTGTTATAGGAATACTCAAATTCCGAACGAGTTACAGGTACTCCGTTAATTGTCATCACGACAGGATCGTTGGCATTCTGAGCAACAGAAGTCAAAGCACAGAGCATAAATGCCACTGATAAGATATTTCTCAATTTCATTATTTTTATTGTTTATGCCCGGACGAACCGGGCTTTGTTTATTCACTAATTACTGAGGGCGGCTATAGTTTGGTGCCTCGCTTGTGATGATAACCTCATGAGGATGGCTCTCAAGTACACCAGCATTTGTAATGCGCACAAACTTAGCGTTATGCAAAGCCTCAATGCTGCCAGCACCGCAATAGCCCATACCAGAACGAAGACCACCGACAAGCTGGTAGATAACCTCCTGAACAGTTCCTTTGTAAGGTACACGACCAGCGATTCCCTCTGGCACGAGTTTCTTAGTTTCCTTCACTCCGCCCTGGAAATAACGATCGGCAGAACCTTTCTCCATAGCCTCAAGAGAACCCATACCACGGTATGACTTGAACTTACGGCCATTATAAAGGATTGTCTCGCCTGGAGCTTCTTCTGTTCCGGCAACAAGCGAACCAACCATCACGCAATATCCACCTGCAGCGATTGCCTTAACAACATCACCTGAATAGCGAAGACCACCATCTGCAATGAGAGGTACACCAGTGCCTTCAAGTGCCTTTGCAACATCATATACTGCAGAAAGCTGTGGAACTCCGACACCTGCGACAACACGAGTTGTACAGATAGAACCAGGACCGATACCCACCTTTACAGCATCTGCACCAGCCTCAACGAGCATCTTTGCAGCCTCGCCAGTAGCAATGTTTCCTACAACGATGTCAACATCTGGGAAAGCAGCCTTAGCCTCACGAACCTTCTCAATAACGCCCTTAGAGTGACCGTGTGCAGTATCAATAACGATTGCATCAACGCCAGCCTTCACAAGAGCTTCCATACGCTGGAAAGTATCAGCTGTAACGCCAACACCGGCAGCAACTCTCAAGCGTCCCTTTTCATCCTTGCAAGCCATTGGCTTATCCTTAGCCTTTGTAATGTCCTTGTAAGTGATAAGACCAATGAGATGGTTCTCGTCGTCAACAACAGGGAGTTTCTCAATTCTGTGCTCCATCAAGATCTGAGAAGCAGAATCCAGATCAGTCTGCTGATGAGTAACAACAAGGTTCTCCGAAGTCATAACCTCATCAATCAACTTATTCAACTCACGCTGGAAACGGAGGTCGCGGTTTGTAACAATACCCACAAGATGGTTTTCATCATCAACAACAGGGATACCGCCAATGTGGTATTCTGCCATAAGGTCGAGGGCATCTTTTACTGTTGAACCACGCTTGATTGTAACAGGATCATAGATCATACCGTTCTCTGCACGCTTCACGATAGCCACCTGACGAGCCTGCTCCTCAATTGACATATTCTTATGAATAACACCAATACCACCTTCACGAGCAATAGCGATAGCCATTGGTGCTTCTGTAACTGTATCCATAGCGGCAGTAACAAAAGGAACCTTCAACTCGATATGACGAGAGAACTTGGTTGAGAGAGACACTTCACGAGGCAAAACCTCTGAATAAGCTGGTACAAGGAGGACATCGTCGTAAGTAAGACCGTCCATTACAATTTTATCGGCAACAAATGATGACATAGTATAAAAAATTTATTGCATGCAAAATTAGCACAAAAAATTGAGATTCTTGTGCTTTATAACCAATTCTTAAACGGAATTAATTCTATTTAACGCAGAGATTTTAACATTTATGTTAGTTTGCCACTTCAGAAAGGAATTTCAGGCGCATCAATCTCACTTCCTCTTCAGTATAAAATTCGCCTAATTCCTTCATAGCAACACTGAGTCTGTCAGTATCACTTTCATAGAAATAGTCATAAATGTCTTCTATCTGGTCATCATCAAGGATTTCCTCAATGTAATAGCCGATATTGATTTTTGTACCACTATAGACAATAGCCTCCAATTCGTCGAGGAGCTGCGAGAACTGCAATCCAAGTGTCTTGGCAAGTTCGTCGAGAGGAGTGCGAAGGTCTATCTTCTCAATAATCTTGAGTTTTTTCAACGACTTATTAGCCACGCTCTTGATTCGGATATCACCAGGACGTTCAATTTCGTTCTCATCACAATATTTCTTGATGAGCTTAAGGAACTCCTCGCCAAAGCGAGCCGCCTTACCATGACCTACGCCAGGAATATTGCGGAGTTCTTCCTCTGTAATTGGATAGACAGTAGCCATCTGCTCGAGCGACACATCCTGGAATACCACATAAGGAGGAACTTCCTTCTTCTGTGCCACTTCCCTACGAAGTTCCTTGAGCATTGCATAGAGTTCTGGAGAAAGGACATTGTCGCCCTCTGAAGTCTCAACATAACTATCATCGTTGAATTCAACATCATCAACAACCATAAATGAAGTTGGTTCATTAAGGAAACGCTTTCCTGCAGCAGTTATTCTCAGCAAACCGTAATTCTCGACTTCCTTCTTCAAGTAGCCGTAGATGAGTGCCTGACGGAACACAGCATTAAGGATTGTTGGTGGGATATCAATTCCCGAACCGAATTCCTCAAGTTGATCGTGATGATGAGAAACGATGTCGTGGTTGGTGACACCACGCATGAAATCTATTACATAAGTCTGCTTGAACTTCTCTTTCAGCACCGAAACAGCCTGTAAAACAGCAACAAGGATATCCTTTGCCTCGTGCTTTTCCTTTGGATGCTTGCAGTTATCGCAGTTTCCGCAGTTCTCCACATCATATTCCTCGCCGAAATAATTCAGCAGCAGTTTACGACGGCAAACTGACGATTCTGCATAGGCAGCAGTATCCTGAAGAAGCTGGCGACCGATATCCTGCTCATTCACAGGCTTAACCTCCATGAATTTTTCTAACTTCTTGAGGTCATTATGCGAATAATATGTCAAGCAGATACCTTCTCCGCCATCACGGCCCGCACGACCAGTTTCCTGATAGTAGCCTTCAAGGCTCTTTGGAATATCATAATGTATTACAAAGCGCACATCCGGCTTGTCGATTCCCATACCGAATGCGATTGTTGCAACAATGATATCAATTCTTTCCATCAGAAAATCGTCCTGTGTCTGAGAACGCACTTCCGACTCAAGACCAGCGTGATAAGCAGCCACCTTTATATCATTTGCGGCAAGATGAGCGGCAAGTTGCTCCACTTTCTTACGCGAGAGACAATAGATGATACCGCTTTTCCCCGGATGCTGCTTGATGAATTTGACGATGTTATTATCAACTTCCTTAGTCTTCTGGCGTACTTCGTAATAAAGATTTGGGCGGTTGAACGAACTCTTGAATTCCTTCGCATCAGGAATGCCAAGGTTTTTTTTGATGTCCGAGCGCACCTTGTCTGTTGCCGTTGCTGTAAGGGCGATGATTGGAGCTCGACCAATTCGCTCTACAGCTTTACGGATATTACGATAGTCAGGGCGGAAATCGTGTCCCCATTCCGAAATACAATGGGCTTCATCTATGGCATAGAACGAGACCTTCACCTCGCTAAGGAAGCGCACATTCTCCTCTTTAGCAAGTGATTCCGGTGCTACATACAGAAGACGCGTTTTCCCGCTCTTCACATCATCCATAACCTGAAGAATAGCCTGGCGATTCAAAGAAGAATTCATATAGTGAGCCATACCGTCCTTCTCGCTCAATCCATTGATGACATCTACCTGATTTTTCATCAACGCAATGAGCGGCGAGACCACAACAGCAGTACCGTCCATCAGCAAGGACGGCAACTGATAGCAGAGGCTTTTTCCTCCACCTGTAGGCATAAGCACGAAAGTGTCGTTGCCGTCAAGCAGGTTTTGGATTATCTCCTCTTGCTCACCTTTGAATTTGTCAAAGCCGAAATAATGCTTAAGCGTTTCGGCCATTTGCTTCTTTAATTCAACTCCTTCTTTCATTCAGGTTCTTAGTTTAGGATTCTATCTTGTTATAGTCGTGACTTGTCGAGTTGAGCTTTAGCGTAGTCGAGGGTTACTGTGAAGGTCTTCTGCCGTTTAGACGGGATTTCGAACATTGCGTCAATCATTATCGATTCAACAATAGACCTCAGTCCTCGAGCTCCGAGTTTATATTCCACAGCCTTTTCAACAATAAAATCGAGTGTTTCGTCTGCGAAAGTCAGTTTTATTCCGTCCATCTCAAAGAGTTTCTGATACTGCTTGACGATTGAGTTCTTTGGCTCTGAGAGAATTCTTCGCAAGGCTTCCTTATCGAGTGGATTAAGGTAAGTCAATACAGGAAGACGGCCAATGATTTCAGGAATAAGTCCGAACGACTTCAAATCCTGAGGAAGGATGTATTTCATCATATCTTCCTTATCAATATGGCGAAGGTTCTGTACTGAGTTATAACCTACCGTGTGGGTATTCAAGCGCTGAGCAATCTTACGCTCAATTCCATCGAAAGCACCACCACAGATGAACAGAATATTGCTTGTGTTGACATGAATATAGTCCTGATCAGGGTGCTTACGACCACCCTTTGGTGGTACATTCACCATTGTGCCTTCGAGCAACTTGAGCAATCCCTGCTGAACGCCTTCGCCCGACACATCACGGGTGATTGAAGGATTGTCGCTCTTGCGGGCAATCTTGTCAATCTCGTCAATGAACACAATGCCTCGCTCGGCTTTTTCCACATCATAGTCGGCCACCTGAAGGAGACGTGAAAGGATACTCTCAACATCCTCGCCCACATAACCGGCCTCTGTAAATACAGTAGCATCTACGATGGTGAAAGGCACTTCGAGCAGTTTTGCAATGGTACGAGCCAGGAGAGTCTTACCTGTACCTGTGCTTCCCACCATAATGATATTACTCTTCTCGATCTCTACCCCACTCTCATCCTGTGGCTGCATCAGTCGCTTGTAGTGGTTATAAACAGAAACCGACAAATATCTTTTTGCTTCATCCTGACCAATGATGTACTGATCAAGATAGTCTTTTATTTCTTTTGGCTTTGGTACCTTCTTGAATTCAGCAGGTTTTGAACCTTTCGAACCATCGTTTTTGGCCATAGCCGAAAGCACAATCTCGTGAGCCTGCTGAGCACAATCGTCACAGATGAAGCCGTTGAGACCGGAGATGAGCAAACGCACATCCTTCTCGCTTCGTCCGCAGAAAGTACATATCTTTTTTGGCATATTAAGTTATATTCGTTATACAATCTGAGCTCTCGCCCAGTAAAAAACAGTAAATTGCTAACCCTGACTACATTGAATCAGGGATAGCAACTCGTCATTTGGCTTAGCCTTTTCTTACAAGTACTGAGTCAATCATTCCGTATTCCTTTGCCTCTTCTGCTGTCATCCAGTAGTTACGGTCGGAATCCTGCCATACTTTCTCGTAAGGAGTGTGCGAATGGTTGGAAATGATTGTATAGAGTTCCTTCTTGAACTTCTGTATCTCCTTTGCCTCGATTTCGATATCAGATGCCTGACCTGATACTCCGCCGAGTGGCTGATGAATCATTACACGACTGTGAGGAAGGGCCGAACGCTTTCCCTCTGCACCTGCAACAAGGAGTACAGCACCCATTGAAGCCGCCATACCTGTACAGATGGTCTGTACATCCGACTGAATGAACTGCATTGTGTCGTAGATTCCGAGTCCTGCTGTTACGCTTCCGCCAGGGGAGTTGATGTAGATGGAGATATCTTTGCCTGGGTCAGTTGAGTCAAGATAGAGCAACTGCGCCTGAAGGGTGTTAGCTGTGTAGTCGTCAATCTGTGTGCCAAGGAAGATTATTCGGTCCATCATAAGGCGTGAGAATACATCCATCTGAGTGACATTCAGCTGACGCTCTTCAAGGATGTAAGGGTTTAAGTACTGATTCTGAGCACTTACAACATCGTCGAGCACCATTCCGTTGATGCCCATGTGCTTTGTAGCAAACTTTCTAAAATCGTTCATCTTATTTACCTTATTTATTATATTAAGAAGAGGAGGTTTTCGACTTCCTCCCGTCTTCGTAACACAAAGATAGGAAAAAAAGTCGAAAACCTCCCCAAAATTGAGAGATTTTTTTCAAAATCGCTTATTTTTCTTCCATGAGCTTGTTGAACTCGTCAAGAGTTACCTCTTTCTCGTCGAGTTTAACAACACTCTTGAGTGCCTGTGTGAGCTTGATGTCAACAGCACGATCAACAAGACCTTCAATGCTCTGCTGATTCTTCATCATCTCCTCTGCATAGTTCTCAAGATACTCTGTTGGTACATTGTTCATACCATACTGAGCGAACTGTACGCGAGCAGCCTCAACAGCTGTTGCCTTGATGTCTGCATCCTCAATCTTGATGTTGTGTGCAGCAACCAACTGCTCCTTGATGAGGTGCCATGTGAGCTGCTTGATTGAGCCTTCGTAGTTCTTCTCAACGAACTCAGCACCCTTGTCCTCGTTTGAAGCGAGCATTACGCGCTTCAGGATTGCATCTGGGAATGTGAGCTTGCCAACCTTCTTCTCAATGTGAGCGCGAACGTCCTGGAGGAACTTGAAGTCAGAGTCTGACTGCAACTGTACCTGAAGACCTTCTGCAATCTTTGCGCGGAAAGCAGCCTCGTCAGCACATGTTCCCTCGCCAAATACTGAATCGAAGAGTGTCTGGTCAACTGGAGCAGCCTGATAGCGGCTGATCTCTGTGATCTGATATGAGAAGTCGCCTTCATAGTTTGCAATCTCGTCCTTCTCTACCTTGAGGATAGCAGCGAGCTCAGCATCACCGTACATCTGGCGTGGGTTGATTGTGAGAACATCACCAAGCTTTGCTCCGTCGAAGATCTTCTTCTGGTCCTCGTTCTTTACATATGCAGGCATGATTGTAGCCTCGCTCAATGTAAGACCGCCCTCGAGTGTGTTGCCTTCAGCATCAAGCTGACGAAGGTCACCCTTCAACATATCATTTCCCTCGAATGTCTCTGCCTTTACATAGCTACCGCTGCGTGAAGCGAACATCTCAACCTGACGGTCGATGAGTGCGTCATCAGCCTTGATATTGTAGTAAGCTACCTTGTCGCGACCTGAAAGCTTAACCTCGAACTCTGGAGCTACAGCAATGTCAAATACGAATGTGAATGTAGTGTCCTTCTCAAGATCCTGTGGCACCTGCTTCTCTGATGGCATTGGCTGACCAAGCATCTGAATCTTGTTGTCCTGAACATACTTGTAGAGCTGCTCACCAACTACCTTGTTGATGACATCCATCTTCACCTGTGTACCAACCTGCTTCTTTACAAGTCCCATTGGAACCATACCTGGACGGAATCCAGGGAAGCTTGCCTTCTTACGATAATCCTTGAGCTGCTTCTCAACAGCATCCTTGTAGTCTGACTCTTCAAGTGTAAGGGTCATGAGACCATTCACTTTGTCAGGGTTTTCAAATACGATATTCATCTTTTATCTTAATTTTGTTTATTATTTCAAACTATGCTTCTGCATGACCATTAGGGCGCTAAAAAATAGGGCTCCCAAAGGGCGCCACACAAAAAGCGAATGCAAAATTACAAAAAAATGCGCAAACAACCTAACTTCCAAGGCAATAATTTATGTTTTTGCCCGCTTTTTTGAGTTATTTCGGTTCTTCATAGAAGAAAGTGGGCTTTATTGAGCGTTTTTTACTCTACTTCACTTTCTCTTTAACGATATTTCTTTACAATTCACCCACTCCAATTTCGGCAAAAAACAAAAAGGCCGAAATGAGTACTTCATTTAAGCCTTTTCATCTTGTCATTCCACTGAAATGAGGAGGTCATTTAACTGAAATGACAAGAAATTCACTATCGAATTTTTGTTCATTCCGCCCTTTTCATTTTTGCATTTCTATGGCGCTGATTTTCAAGCGCTTAGAAATGGCAAAAATTCTATTTTGACTCCTTTTCGTAATCCAACTGGAATTGTTTCTTCTGAAGAACGAAATTTTTGCCCAAGTATTTTTCTTTTACAATTGGATTCTCTGCCAATTCCTCTGGCTGACCTTGGAAGAGTATTCGTCCCTCAAAAAGCAAGTAGGCACGATCGGTAATCGACAATGTCTCGTGTACATTGTGGTCGGTGATGAGAATACCGATATTGCGGTATTTCAACTGCCAAACGACATTCTGGATTTCCTCTACAGCAATAGGGTCAACACCCGCAAATGGCTCATCAAGCATAATGAACTTAGGGTCAATGGCCAGACAGCGGGCAATCTCTGTTCTTCGGCGCTCACCTCCGGAAAGTTGGTCACCCTTGTTCTTGCGGACTTTCTCAAGCGAGAACTCGCGAATCAGACTTTCAAGTTTGTCCATCTGCTCCTCACGCGACTTACCCGTCATCTCAAGCACAGAGAGGATATTCTCCTCAACGGTCATCTTGCGGAATACACTCGCCTCCTGTGGCAAATAGCCTACTCCATTGCGGGCTCTGCGATAAACAGGAAAACCGGTTATCTCTGTATCATCAATAAAGATATGTCCGGCATTAGGAATAATCAGTCCTGTGGTCATATAGAAAGAGGTGGTTTTACCCGCACCATTTGGTCCGAGCAATCCTACAATCTCACCTTGACGCACATTTATCGAAACATCATTTACGACGGTTCGTTTTCCGTAGCGTTTCACCAATCCCTCTGCACGAAGAATTGAGTTTTCATGACCTGAAGTTACTTGATTTTCTTCCATACTATAATCAAATTTACTGCAAAATTAGTAAAAAACCGCCTAATAACGAACCTTTCTTGTAAAAACAATATAAAATATTGCAGTTTTTTACAGGATTTTGGTTACTTTTGCACAATAAAACTAATATACGCATGTTCATATTACATAAAATAGAGCAGTTTCTGACCACATTCGGTGAGTATCTGATACTCATGGGGCGTACTTTTTCGCGTCCTGAGCGCTTCCGTATGTTCTGGAAACAATATGTAAAGGAAATGGCGAGTCTTGGAGTGGATTCTATTCCTATCGTACTGCTTATTTCCTTCTTCATTGGTGCTGTAATCTGTATTCAGATGAAACTGAATATCCAGAGTCCTTGGATGCCTCGTTGGGTGTCTGGTTACACAACTCGCGAGATTATGCTTCTTGAGTTCTCAAGTTCAATCATGTGTCTTATCCTTGCCGGAAAAGTTGGTTCGAACATTGCCTCAGAGCTTGGAACAATGCGCGTTACTCAGCAGATTGACGCGCTTGATATCATGGGAGTAAACTCAGCAAGTTACTTGATATTGCCAAAGGTGACTGGTTTGATTACAATCATGCCTTTCCTCGTGATTTTCAGTTCGTTGGCAGGTATTATTGGTGCTTACGGCACAGCTTACATAGGACATATTATCAGCCCTGAGGACCTTACTGCAGGACTCCAGCACGATTTCAACGCGTGGTTCATGTGGATGAGTATCATCAAGAGTCTCTTCTTCGCATTTATCATTTCAAGCGTCTCTTCATTCTGCGGATATTCTGTCGAGGGTGGTTCTGTCGAGGTTGGTAAGTCTTCTACTTCGGCCGTTGTGAGCTCAAGTATTCTTATTCTTTTCTCGGATGTCTTCTTAACACAACTTTTGTCATGATAGAATTAAAGAATCTCTGCAAGTCTTTCGAGGACAAAGATGTGCTGAAAGACATTAATTTCAAGTTTGAGGATGGTAAGACGAATCTTATCATTGGCCAGAGTGGTTCGGGAAAAACTGTGTTGATGAAGAATCTTGTCGGCCTTCTTGAACCTACAAGCGGTGAAGTGCTTTATGACGGACGCAACTTTGTGCAGATGTCAAAGAAGGAGAAAGTACTCATGCGTCGTGAAATGGGTATGATTTTCCAGGCTGCAGCTCTTTTCGACTCATTGTCGGTACTCGAGAATGTGATGTTCCCACTTGATATGTTCTCAACAATGAACTATCGCGAACGAGTAAAACGCGCTCAGGAATGTCTTGCACGTGTGAAACTGCTTGATGCTGAGAACAAATTCCCAGGTGAGATTTCGGGTGGTATGCAGAAGCGTGTGGCTATTGCCCGAGCTATTGTGCTCAACCCAAAATACCTTTTCTGTGATGAGCCAAACTCAGGTCTTGACCCAAAGACCAGTCTTGTGATTGACGATCTTCTGTCTGGAATTACAAAGGATTTCGGCATTACAACAATCATCAACACTCACGACATGAACTCTGTGATGGGTATTGGCGATAATATCATCTTTATTCACAAAGGCCAGAAGGAATGGGAAGGCAACAAGGACGAGATCGTTGACTCAACAAACAAGCGCCTGAATGACTTCATTTTCGCCTCAGACCTCTTCAAGAAAGTCAAGGAAGTGGCTCAGGAAGAGGAAATCAAACATGGTCATATTCCTGGCGCAACAGTCTGATTCAATTGGAATAATCTTGTTATTACATAAAAAAACGAGGCAATCGCAATGGATTGTCTCGTTTCTTTTTTATTGTTTCTCTTAATACCTTAACGCATATACCAGAGATTTTCCTTCTCTACCATCGGCAGAACAATCTGTTCGCTTGTGTTATCGCCATATTTGAGATTGAGGAATACATTTGCCGAGTGGCTTGCTGTATCTACTTTTGCAGACACAACCTCAAAGGACTTTATTCCCTGATGCTCATCTTTCTGCTGACCAACAAACATCTTTGCATTGTCAACAAGCTGACTTCTGTAAGCCTCGCGAATTGTTCCTTCACGATAGCATCCGTCTACAAATGCATCATAATTGCCCTCAAGAAGATAGGTGTAATACTGTTTTGCAGCATTTGAAACCAGTTCTTCGGGATTCACTTCCTTCTTACAAGCAACCAACAGGAATGCCGCAAGAGCCAAAAGCAATGCTTTTCTCATTGTTATTTCTGGCGAATAAAGACATTAATTGGACAGCCGTGCATTGACCAATTCTCGCGGATTTTGTTCTCGAGGAATCGTTTGTATGGCTCTTTTACGTATTGTGGCAGGTTTGCATAGAACACGAAAGAAGGAATCTGTGTGTCTGGCAGCTGTGCACAATACTTGATTTTGATATACTTACCCTTGATTGATGGTGGTGGGAAAGCCTCAATGAGTGGCAGCATCACAGCATTCAACTTTGTTGTTCCAACTCTTGCTTTGCGGTTCAGGTAAACTTCCTTTGCAGTTTCAAGTACCTTGAAGATACGCTGCTTAGTCAAGGCTGACGCAAAGATGATTGGGAAATCGACAAATGGAGCCATTCTACTACGGATTGCTCCTTCAAAGGTATCAATTACCTTCTGGTCTTTGTTCTCTACAAGGTCCCACTTGTTCACAACAACTACAAGGCTCTTGTTGTTCTTCTGAATCAACTGGAAGATGTTCATGTCCTGTGCCTCAATACCACGAGTAGCGTCAATCATAAGAATACATACATCAGAGTTCTCAATTGCGCGAATTGATCGCATAACAGAATAGAACTCAAGATCCTCTGTAACCTTATTTTTACGACGAATTCCGGCAGTATCTACAAGGTAGAAATCAAAACCGAACTTATCATAGCGTGTATAGATACTATCGCGTGTTGTACCTGCAATATCTGTCACAATGTTACGATCTTCACCAATGAAGGCATTAATGAGCGAACTTTTTCCCGCATTTGGACGACCAACAACAGCAAAACGAGGAATATCTGCCTCAATCTCAGGTTCCTTATAGTCGAGTTTCGACATTACCATATCAAGCAAATCACCTGTTCCGCTACCTGTTGCAGAACTGATGCAGAATGGTTCACCAAGACCTAACTTGTAGAATTCCATTGAGTCGTAAATCTGTTCGTTGTTGTCAACCTTGTTTGCAACAAGTACAACAGGTAACTTTGTCTTGCGAAGAATCATTGCTACATCTTCGTCCAAATCGGTCAGACCTGTAGCCACATCAACAAGGAAGAGTACCAAATCAGCCTCTTCTGTTGCAATTGACACCTGCTGGCGAATTGCTCCCTCGAAAACATCATCAGATTTTACTACCCAACCGCCGGTATCTACAATTGAGAATTCCTTGCCACACCACTCTACTTTGCCATACTGGCGGTCGCGAGTGGTACCTGCGGTGTCACTAACTATCGCATGACGGGTTTTTGTCAAGCGATTAAAAAGTGTAGACTTGCCTACATTAGGACGGCCTACAATTGCTACTAAATTTCCCATTTTTCATTTCCCGCTCCTACGGGTTCTTAATTTTATGCTCAGCATCACTGCTGGGTTTATATTACTCTGGGTTGAAAAAATAAAATATTCTATATAAAAAAATAGCCTTTTAACATCCTTCCCTTAGGGGAAGGCTTGGTTTGGCTTTTTACAAATCATTATAACCGAAAGAATCAAGTTCCTTCTTGTTGCTGCGCCAGTCTTTGTCTACCTTTACAAACATCTGCAGGAATATCTTCTTTCCGAAGAATTTCTCAAGCGTTTTTCTCGACTCTGTACTGACCTTTTTCAATGCTATTCCTTGATGACCGATGATTATTCCCTTCTGAGAATCACGCTCAACATAGATTGTCGCTTCAATTTTGATAATCTTTTCTTCTTCCTTGAAACTGCCTACTCGCACCTCTACTGAATAAGGTATTTCCTTATCGTAATAGAGAAGTATCTTCTCGCGGACAATCTCTGACACGAAGAAACGAGCTGGTTTGTCGGTCAACTGGTCTTTTTCAAAATATGGCGGAGAATCAGGAAGAAGTTCCTTAATTCGACTCAGAAGCATGTCAACACCAAACTTGTTCTTTGCTGATATTGGCAGAATCTCTGCATTTGGCAACAGCGAATGCCACTTCTCAACGATATCACCAAGTTTATGCTGATCGCTCTGGTCTATTTTATTAATAAGGAGGAGAACTGGGATTGTCATCTTCTGGACTTTCTCCAAAAACTCCATATTCTTCTCAGGGTTCTCTACCACATCAGTTACATAAAGCAACACATCTGCATCAGCCAATGCGCTTTCAGAGAAAGCAAGCATCGACTCTTGCAGTTTGTAGTTTGGTTTCAATACTCCTGGTGTATCAGAAAACACAATCTGCATATCATCAGTATTTACAATACCCATAATACGATGGCGTGTTGTCTGTGCCTTGAATGTGGCAATAGAGATTCTCTCACCAACCAGCTGATTCATCAGGGTTGACTTGCCGACATTAGGGTTACCTACAATATTTACGAAACCTGCTTTATGCATTTCTGTCATTATTATTCAATAGAGGGAAAAGAGGTCTTATTTGTCGTTCTCACGAAGTTTGTACCACTCCTCACGGGTGATTTCGCCTTCTTTGTAGAACTGTGCTGGGCTCTTTGCTGCAGCTTCTGCACCATCATAGCCCCAAATAAGATAACTTGCGCCCCAAGTGAAACCAGCACCAAATGCTGTAAAGATGAGTTTATCACCTTTCTTCAACTGTGGCTCATACTCCCACAAGCAAAGTGGAAGAGTACCGCCTGAGGTGTTTGCCATATGGTCGATATTGATCATTACCTGCGACTCGTCAAGTCCAAGACGACGAGCAACGGCAGATTCAATACGGACATTTGCCTGATGAGGAACAAGCCATGTGATGTTCTCGTTTGTCAGACCATTACGCTTGGCAATTGTCTCAACGGCATCACTCATCTTTGTTACTGCGTGTTTGAATACTGGACGACCTTCCTGATATACAAAGTGAAGTCTTTCCTCAACAGTTCTGTATGTAGGCATATGAGCAGAACCACCTGCCTCCATATGAAGATTTTCAAAACCTTCACCATCTACACGCATATAGCTGTCAATAAGACCAACATCTTCAGTAGTAGCCTCCATCATTACAGCAGCTGCGCCATCTCCAAAGATAGGACAAGTATTGCGGTCCTGATAGTTTGTCATACTTGACATCTGATCACCACCAACAATAATAATTCTCTTATGACGACCGCTACAGATAAGACCTGCACCAACTTCCATTGCATAAAGGAAACCAGCACAAGCTGCTTCCATATCAAATCCGAATGCATTCTTAAGACCAATGCGGCCAATAATAAGAGATGCTGTTGAAGGGAAATGATAGTCTGGAGTTGTTGTTGCGCAATAAAGAGCTTCAATTGAATCAGGATCAACCTGAGTCTTTTCAAGCAACTGACGAACAGCACGCTCCATAAGATATGAAGTACCGCGACCTTGCTCTGGTTTTAAAATGTGTCTTGTCTTTACGCCAATACGCTCCATAATCCACTCATCGCTTGTCTCAACGATAGTAGACATCTCCTCGTTGTCGAGGATATAATTTGGAACATATCCACCTACACCGGTAATTACGGCATTTATCTTTTCCATTTTCTAAATAATCAATTTAATTTAGACACTAAAAAAATACTTGAATAGGATTTGACTGATATGGAGAAAACACTAATTGGCGAATGCTTGAAGGCATCCACCACTCAATGCTATTCCTTCAGATATCCAATTCAAGTATTCTGAAGTCATGGGAGCTGATAATTAATCAGCGAGTTCCTTAACGATAGCTACCTTACCACGGTAGTAACCACAAGTTGGACAAACTGTGTGGTATACATAGTAAGCACCGCAGTTAGGGCATACAGCCAATGTTGGAGCTACTGCCTTGTCATGAGTTCTTCTCTTAAGTGTACGAGTCTTCGACTGTCTTCTTTTAGGATGTGCCATTTTGTTTTATTATTTTTAATCGTTTAATTTTTATTCAATAACTCGGAGAGCTTACTCCAGCGTGGATCTATCGTACTTTCTTCATCCTCACCATTACTTCGGGTTATGGTATGCTCTTCAAGCAGTTTAATCATAGCAGCGTCGCAAAGACCAGATGCGTGCACATGCTTGATCGGGATGTTCAATACAATAAACTCATAGATGAACCAAGACACATCGAGTATTCCTTCGTCCTCGACTACCGTCACATAATCATCTTCTTCAGAGTATTCATCTCCAAACTTCACAATCAACTTGTCATCAGAACAGATATCCTGATCCATTTCTTCAAGACAGCGATCGCAAGGTATTTGTATAGTTCCTTCTGTATGAAAGTTAAACTCAAAAAGTGTACTTGTCTTCTTGATTACAAGTTCGCAATTTAATTTTCCCTTTTGAACATCAGGTGCTTCGATGGCCTTAAAATAGTCATCGTCGAGGGTAAAGTTTAATACCGTTTTTTCAGCGGTTAACCCCTTCAAATCTATGCATAAGGTCTCTATACTACACATTCGAGGTGCAAAGTTACAAATAATTTCTGATTTTTGAGCAACTGATTAAGTTTTTTTTTCAAAATGCAAGAAATTGTACTGCTTAATCAAGGAAATTCCCTACTTAGGAAGCTCAATTCGGAAGGTAGTACCCTTTCCAAGCTCTGAATTCTTCACCCAGATCTTTCCCTTATGGTATTCTTCCACAATTCTCTTTGCAAGCGACAATCCAAGTCCCCAACCTCGCTTCTTTGTTGTAAAACCTGGTTGAAAAACCGTCTGTAGATTCTTTCGTGCAATACCTTTGCCAGTATCAGCCACCTCTATAGCCACCTTATTATTATCTTCGGTCATTGTGACTGTAATCTTACCACTTCCTTCCATCGCATCGACTGCGTTCTTACAAAGATTCTCAATAACCCATTCAAACAGAGAAGCATTCATCTTCACGATAACAGGAGTTTCTGGCAATACGCAATTCATTTCAACCTTCTTAGATGTGCGTCTGTCCATATATTCCACCACATGGGCAATAACATCGTTCATACTTGAAGGAACTGGTTCTGGAAGACTACCAATTTTTGAGAATCTATCAGCAATTAGCTGAAGGCGCTTGACATCCTTATCCATCTCAGGAATAAGATCATCATCAGGGTAGGTTTCTTTTAGAATCTCAGTCCACGCCATCAAACTCGATATAGGGGTTCCTAATTGATGAGCAGTCTCCTTAGACAGTCCAACCCATACTTTATTCTGTTCAGCCTTTTTCGATGTCAGGAGTGCAAAAATTGCTATTACAACGAATATCATCACAACTCCCAACTGAACAAAAGGATAATATGAAAGACGCTTCAACATCAATGAATCGTCATAGCATACATCTATAAACTCTGTCTTTGGATGACTATCATCTATGACAATTCGGATATTTCGTCCTTGCGACATCAGATGCTTACCAATATCTGCAACAAACGCAAGGCTATCCTGCGCATTTGCGGCGCTGATCTTTATATTTCTGTAAGACTCAACATTACCTGAATTATCAAGCACAATAACCGGAATCAAATTATTCGTATCAAGCACTTTCAACACGAGATTCAAATCCGTATTTTCATCTGCGGTATCAAGTGAGCGCATAGCTTCCGCCCATACCTCCATTTTAGTTCGTTCTTCCTCCTTTAGGTCATTAGTCAGAAAATGAGACACGACAAGTGAGGCTACAGCAATAAGAATCGCTGCAACAACCAATCCAATCTTTACTTGTCGTATTCTATCTGTAAGTAACATAATAAGGTATAAAACGAACAAAGCCCCAGGAAC